>CALAYY010000209.1 GCA_937895465.1 uncultured Clostridia bacterium
GATAACTTTATCAACTGAGGGTAGCTCGTCGCCTAAGTTTGCTGTACCTTCTATCATTTCGTCAAATCTTTTTGATCCTGCAAACTTCTTAAAATCTATGCTTTCTCCTGTTATCTTAATCTCTTTGCTTACACTAAAAGCGTCTATAATTGCTACTGCTTTTGTCAAAGCCACTGTACGGCACTCTGCCTGCATTTTGAAATCGCCTTTTATTATCTTGTGATTGGAACTTAAATCGTCTGTCAATGTTACCGTAAAGCTGTTTATCTTAATGATATAAACTACTTTATCGTCAATCCTTGCACCAGATGCATTAATTTCGTGACTGTATTCGGTCGCAAAATTTTCATTTTTTATAATTCCGTTTTCAGTGGTATAAATAACATTGAGGTCAATTATTCCGTTGCAAACTACGCAGTCAAGTCCCGCACTAACATCTACCGTTATGTTGGTGGCTTCGCATAACAATATATTGACAATGTTATCCTTAGGCTCAAATTCTTCTGATACATAAAAAGTTTCTCCGCCTTTTGCGCTAATAACATCATATTCCAATTCGTCTGTCTGAGTATAAATATCTTCAGAGCTTTCTTTGATAAGATTGTAATGTTCGCTGACTGCAACTTTGCAATTAATTTCGACAGCGGCGGAAATTCTTATTTCTGCTTGAGTAACAGATACGGTGTCCGTGTCCAATGTGTTTGCATCTATCAGACATTCACTTGAAGGCATTATGGCTTCATCAACAACTTTGTCTGAAAAATCTGCGTTATAATCCATACTATTGGTTGCCCCGTCAGAATCGACAAACAACACCTTAAAATTGGCTCTGCCGTTATAACGCACTTCACCTGCCAACGCTTCGTAGGCTAGGATTTCGCTGTCACAGGAAATAGTCAAAATTTTGGCTATTTTTACATCTGTTTCAGGCTGAAGCCGTGCCTCAACTGCAACTTGATTAGGAGTAATATTTTTAAAATGCTCCTGAATTATTTCTTCATGTTTTTGTTCTGATGCCATAAGGATGCCCCCTGATAATATTTACAGTGTAACAATATATTTTATAGCAATACTTGGTGTTTTATGACTGTAAAAACATATTCAATCCCAAATTTTTTAATGAATATCGCTTTTTATAATATATTAGTCTTGTTTAATTTTTATGCCAAAAGGGCATAATAGTCAAAGCTACCTTATTTTGGATATTTAAAAAAAATTTACCAAAGATTTTAGGAGACATGAATTTTGAGAAAACCTATCTATGAAATGGATTCCGTAAAACAAAGAATATTAGAACTAAAAGGAAAAACTGTAAAACTTACTGTACATCGCGGCAGAAAACGCTATATAAGATATACTGGGGTGTTAGAAGAAATCTATCCGTCTGTTTTTACAGTAAGGGTTAATGAACATAAGTCCATGGATATTATCAC
>CALAYY010000210.1 GCA_937895465.1 uncultured Clostridia bacterium
TAAGAAAACAGAACGGAAGCCTTGAGCCATATAATGTTAAGTATTGGTGTCTAGGCAACGAAATGGATGGACCTTGGCAGATATGTCATTTGGATGCAGTTGATTATTCAAAAAAGGCATTAGAGACAGCTAAGATTATGAAATGGGTTGATAGCGATATAAAACTTGTTGCCTGCGGAAGCTCAAGTGTGGATTTAAACAGCTATCCTGATTGGGACAGAATAGTTTTAGAAAACCTTTATGACCATGCAGATTATCTTTCTATACATCAATATTATTGGAATGAAGGCGTTGACAATGATTTTTATGCAAGCTACAAGCGTATGGATGACTTTATTAAGACGGCAATTGCAACTTGTGACTTTGTAAAGGCGAAAAAGCGTTCGCAAAAGACTGTTTACCTTAGCTTTGATGAGTGGAATGTATGGTATCTAAAACATACCAAGCTAGAAGATTGGACACAAGCACCGCATATTTTGGAAGATATATATACATTGCAGGATGCCATAGTTTTTGGCGGACTTATGAATACCCTTCTCAATAACTGTCATAGAGTAAAAATGGCGTGTCTTGCTCAGCTAGTCAATGTCATTGCACCCATATTTACTCAAAAAGGCAAAGAAGCAATTAAGCAAACGACATTCTATCCTTTTAAGTATGTCAGCCAATACGGCAGAGGTCATGCACTTATGACTATAACTCAATGCGATAAGTTTGATTCTAGATACGGCAAAGTCAAGGATTTGAGCGAATCGATTATTTATGACGAAAACAATAACAGTCTGACGGTATTCGTATCCAATTACAGCGAAAAAGCTACAGATACAGAAATAGAGCTTAGGTCATTTGGCGAGTTAGAAGTTTTGGAGCATATTGTCTTAGACGGAACAGACTTAAAAGCTGTTAATGACTTTGATAATCCTAACAAAGTAGCCCCCAAAAAAGCTGATTTAGGCAGTATCAAAGACGGCAAAATCAATATTAACTTGCCGCCGCTGTCATGGAATATGATAAGAATAAAAATAAAATAATTATAAGAGCACCCCCAAATAATTAATACTCAAAACAGCATTGGATTATTTTCAATGCTGTTTTGGGTTTTTTATGGATAAGCATGAATTTGAGCCGACTATCCAAAAACCGCAAAAAAATACAAAAACTTCTAAGATAATAAGCGCCTATTTGGACTCAAAAAAGTTTAAATTGAAAGCCTCTTGCATAAACTATAGCAAGAGGTTTCGTATGTGGGAAATAAGTATCAGCATTGATTCACAAAAGGCGGTTTGCATTGATAATCTTATGCGGGATATCAGCCCTTATGTAAAGCAGGCTGGCGGAGTTATGGCAAGAGGCAAGACACTCTCAAGAGATTACCTGTCCTTAGCTTGCGAGGATTCGCATCACAAACTCATAACTGATGCTTTACACGACATAATTTCGGATATAATAATTACTGATTTTAAGCTGGATTACCTAAAAGAAAATTCACGTCTGCCAATTAACAACCGCATTAATTACAACGCATTTATCAAGGCACTTGTGGAGTTTGACAGAGAATTTGACAGGGATATGGTAATACGCAAGCTGTTTTTTCAAAAAGAACTTATGCTTGACGGCTTTTACAACTTTAGACTAAAAGAATTAAGAAGCCGCTGGCAGGAAATCTGCGATCTTGCCAATAATAACTCTGTTTATCTTTCTTATCATGAAACATTTTTGGAGCTGTTGAAATTTTTGGTCAATACCATCAATTCTAAGCTCGAAGAAGTACATATATTTAACGAAAACGGCAATTACGTTTTTTATGATAAAGACATGAAAAAGTTAAAATATGCAGATTATCACTTAGATGAAGAAATCAACAGTGATACTATAATACCGTCTTTAATCAATCTTTCACCCAATAGAATTATTTTTTACAGCATAGACAAATTACCCGTTGTTATAGTCAATATGATAAGCAGTATTTTTGAAAACAGGGTAGAAGTAAGGTAGTTTAAAGTTCTTTCAATTAATTATTATGAATTAAATCAATCCTAAAGGCTCCTTTATCAAAAGGAGCTGTCGGCTTTAGCCGACTGAGGATTAATTTATTTACAGCCATATAAAGCTCAATGAAATGATGGCTTTTAGATATTTTTTTAACTTGTTAAATTTTACATAATGCTTTCAAATTACTTTATAAAATAAATCCTCCGTCATTGCCTTGCGGCAATGCCACCTCCTTTGGACAAGGAGGCTTGGCTTCTTATGTTCTATAAAGCAAATAGACCTTTAAGGCTCTTTTGTTAAAAGGGAATTAAGGTTCATAGACCCCATAGGCTCCTTTGTCAAAAGGAGCTGTCGCCCTAGCGACTGAGGATTAATTTATTATAGTCATAAAAAAAGCAATGAGAACGGTATTAGTAAGTCAATTAGGCTGTTTTTAATCATTAAATCAGCCTTATCACGTATTTTATTGACTGTAAAATATTTTGGGTATATAATCTGTATTAATAATTTCAAAAAAATCTTATTATCTTTATATATTGGAGAAATCTATGGAACTCGAAATTTTAAGACACAGTGCGTCACATCTACTTGCACACGCAGTTAAGCGGCTGTATCCAGATGCAAAGCTAGCAATCGGACCTGCAATCGCAACAGGTTTTTATTATGATATTGAATTTTCTGCGCCTATAACTATGGCAGACTTTGAGAAAATTGAGCAAGAGATGACCAAAATCTCCAAAGAAAATCTAAAAATAGAAAGATTTGAATTACCAAGAAATCAAGCTATAGAATTAATGCAAGAACAAGCTCAACCTTATAAAATTGAGCTTATCAACGAATTGCCTGACAATGAGCCTATTTCATTTTACCGTCAAGGCGATTTTGTTGACCTTTGCAAAGGTCCTCATACCAATTACACCGCCAAAATCAAGCATTTTAAATTACTGTCTTTGGCAGGTGCTTACTGGCGAGGCAACGAAAAAAATAAGATGCTTACACGTATATACGGCACAGCTTTTGCTACACGTGAAGAATTGGATGCTCATATCAATGCTTTGGAAGAAGCCAAAAAGCGTGACCACAACAAGCTGGGAAGAGAGCTTGGCATATTTATGACTGAAGAAAATATTGGTCAGGGTTTGCCCTTATTTATGCCTAAGGGTGCCAAGATAATGCAAAAGCTTATCAGATGGGTAGAAGACGAAGAAGAGCGTAGAGGATATGTTTTGACACGCACACCTTTTATGGCTAAGAGCAGCTTGTATAAGATAAGCGGACATTGGGACCATTATCTTGACGGCATGTTTGTTTTGGGCAAAGAAGAAGTTGATGACGGTCTAAAAGCCTTGCGTCCTATGACCTGTCCTTTTCAATATATGATTTACAAAAA
>CALAYY010000211.1 GCA_937895465.1 uncultured Clostridia bacterium
TTTTTAGCCATAATTTCTCCTTAAAAAATATTTATTTATTTTTTAATCGTGGTACAAACGGCAAAAGGTTATTTTGCCTCCCAGTTTTTAAAAAAGTCTAATCAAATTTGGCAATTTGGCTTATATCCAATTCTACAGGAGTTATTCTTTCAAACATGTTGACATTAACTCTGCATTTTGAATTGTGTATATCAATTTCTACAACATCGCCAATAAAGTCTGCCAAAGGTCCGTCAATTATACGTATTTTATCGCCGATAGCAAAGTCAATATTGACAGTGACTTTTTCCAGTCTCATACGGCGTATTTCTTCGTCTGTAAGCGGCATAGGCTTACCTTGAGGGCCTACAAAACTGATAACGCCACGTGTACCTGTAATCAAATGCCACATATCATTGGTATAACGCATTTTGAGCATAACATAACAGGGGAACTTCTTTCGGGAAACGATTTTTCGTTTGCCGTTTTTTTCCTCTATTACATCTTCCATAGGAATCTGTATATCCAAAATACGGTCTTGAAGATTGTTTTTCTCAATCAGTTTTTCAAGACTGTCTTTGACGATATTTTCATAACCTGTATAGGTATAGACTATATACCATTGAGGCTCTAGCTTAGCTATTTCTTCGTTCATTACCTTATACCAAGAATTCTACTAATTGCTTGTACGCTTGTGACAAGCCAAGGTCAATCAGCCAGACAGCAATGAGGAAAAAGCCAACAACAGCAAAAACCACTCCTGTCTGTTTTAGCACAGTAGCAGGCTTTGCCCAGATGACTTTCTTGAGCTCACTGCCCATTTCCTTAAACCATCTGCCTATTCTGCCTTTTTTCTTTTCGTTAGCCATAATTATCCCCTTGAATTATTTTGTTTCTTTATGCAGGGTTTGCTTTTTGCAAAATCTGCAGTATTTTTTCAATTCAATACGGTTTGGGTCATTCTTTTTGTTTTTAAAAGACTCATAATTGCGCTGCTTGCATTCTGTACAAGCTAATGTAATTTTGTCCTGCATTATGTTTTTCCTTCTTTATTTATACTTTTTAGCAAATTGACAATGTTAAAAATAACACCCCAAGGGTGCTTTATATAATTTAGCATATACGACCTGCGATGTCAAGGATTTTAATAAAAACAATAGCCCAAGTCAAAATATTATAAAATCTATTTTTTAAGTTTTGTCTAATGTTTTTATAAACAAACACACAAAAAATAATTTCAGCATAATAATATGATATGAGAAGAAATCGGCGTAATCAAAGAAGACGAAATCAGGTAAGATGCTATGTTTTTATTTCTCCGACTAATATCCCTGTAAGAGGAGCAATAGTGTCCTGCACATTTTGTGACGACAGACGCATAATATTTAGAAGGACAGATATCTTCGGAACTTGTGAATTTAATCTTCCTGACGGAGAGTTTTTGTTCAGATGTGAATGCGTACCGAGTTTTTTGTCTCCCTCACAAGAGGATTTCTGCGTTAGGCTTAATAGCTGCAGATGTGAAGCAGATTTATTGTTTCCAGCAACATTTTTGGGGACAAATGCAATCAATCAGCTGCCTTTGAGCAATACCCAGCTCATACAATCCAATCAGCAGTCAATATTTAATAATGTTTCAGGACTTGTTAACAACACACCGCAATCACCTCCATTAAATACCAATACATATATACCGCCTGTTAACACAGGTAATACCCGTTCTGAAAGTCAAATAGGTTCAGTTTTGTCTGAATCCGCACCTAATCCTATTACACCTCCAGTAAACCCTACAGCAGAAATAAATTTAGGACAATATGACCAGAGTACAATACAGACAATGTCACGTGTAAAACAATATAGTTCAAATACAGCTAATATAAAAAGGCTTAGACATAATACAACAACTACTGATTCAAAACCTTCTAAAGAGTACATAAACCCTCAATCCAATACATACAAAGGCTAAAGACTTTATGCTCCGAATTACATATTAATAAAGGAGCAAATAAAGATATGAGTTTCGAATACGAAGAATATGACCAAAAAGATACTATGAAAGGATTTGAGGGCGGAAATGATTATGGGGAGAAGAAGTTTGACCCATGCAAACAGCAAAAACCTTGCTGCCGTCCATGCCCTCCATGCCCTCCTTGTCCTCCTTGTCCAAAACCTGATTGCTGCTGCAAAAAAGATGATGACGACAGATGCGATAACAAAAACAGATGCTGCTGCAAAAAAGATGATGATGACAAATGTGACAACAGAAACAGATGCTGCTGCAGAAAAGATGATGATGACAGATGCGATAGAGACAATTGCAGAAACAGATGCTGCTTATGCAATATTTTCCGTTGTTTTCGTTAACTAACAAAAAGCCCAGACTGTTACAGTCTGGGTTAATACATAAACACTTTAGTTATAGTGATTATTCCTCTTCAACAAAACCTACTTCGTCAAAATAATTATTAAGTTCTTCCAAAATCAAATCAAGGTCAATACCATGAGCTTGAGATGCTTGTTCCAAGGTTTCGCCGCTTGAAATCGGGCAGCCTAAACAATGCATTCCAAATCCATAGAACACTGAGGCAACACCGCTGTCTTTTTTGACAATTTCATATATAGTCATATCTTTATTAATAGTCATATCAAAAACTCCTTTTTAAAATTTTTTCTTAATTATATCACATATGCAAAAAAAGTAAATAATAATTAAAAAAATATATGACAAAATCACATTACTTATGTTATATAATCTGCAAAATGTTCAATAAAAATGCGATTAAGCCTAAACCTGCAAGCAAACCAAATATAAAACCCACTACCTTAGGAGCGGATACAGGGGATGTCCCTACTGCCTTGCCGCTTGAGCCGTTGATATAGGTAAAATATTGTTTTTCTTTAAAAAGATGATTGATTATGTAAATGGGCAGTAAGACATATTTGAAGGTCTTGTCATTATATTGTGTAGTAATATTGAGCTGACTTACTACATCGCAGTGTAAAGAGGCAATAATAGATGATCTTATATTGTTATTGATAACATTAAGCGCTTCTGCCCAGCCGGAGTTTAATGATTTTTTATAGTGTTCTGCCTTATAGCCTGCCAGATACTGTCTTTTATACTCAACACTGTCATTGGTGTTAAAGGGTTTTAATTTATTAAAAAACTTATCGTCAATCTGACGGCTAGAATTAATGTTGATATCATCAAATATGGCGTCATGACTTCCCTGAACATTTCTATATCTGGTTCTTCTCACAGTATGACGGTTTTTGCCTGAACCGACTGTTACATAATAATAATCGCCTACAGTACCACGGTAATAAGACGCGGTTTTTGTATCATAAGTCCAGCTCGGAGAATACATACCCTTAAATTGCTCCTGCTTTTGACTTTTTCTAAATGCATTAGGAGCAAAAAAACGGTGCTTTATCCATTTTTGATAGCATTCTTTGGCTTCGTCTTTTGTCAGTCTAAACGGCACAACCGCATTAGGCCTTATTCCTTCAAGGTCTTCTATTTTGGTAACGCTTGCCGAATCACAAAAAGGGCAGCTCTTAGCAAACTCATCTTTATCAAAGACAAATTCAGCACCGCAGCTGTCACAGCGGCTGACTCGTGTTTCGTTATTCCACTTTACCAGCTTATCCAGATTGAAATTAAGAACTCTTTCACTGCTTTTTTGAGAAATAATATCAAAGTTGCTGTCGCAGTATTGGCAATAAAGCTTTTGAGTTTTTGGGTTAAATGCGACAGATGCCCCGCAATTAGGGCATTTGTCTTGTTCAACATCTTGTATAAGTTTTTTTTCGCCGCCGTAAGTATCATAAACTTTTTCTTGCGGCTGATCTACATAATCTACAACCTTATCTTCCGAGGAAGAGGGGTTTTTCTTGTTTCGGGCATTTTTTATTTCTTCTGCAAGATTAAAAAATAGTTTCATACCTTAAATCTTTGTTCCGCAGTCTGCACAGAATTTTGCTTGAGGCTTATTGGCTTTTCCGCAAGAAGGGCAGTATTTTGAAGCATTTACAGGGGCATTCTTTGCTCCGCATTCAGGGCAGAACTTAGCATTAACATTGATAGTTGCATGGCAAGCAGGACACGTTGTCGTGGGGGCAGCAGCACCCATAGGTACAACAGGAGGAGTTTGAGCAGCACCTGCATTGGGGTTAGAGATAGCATTGCCAAAGGTATTGCCTACAGCCCAGCCGGCACCCATCTGCATAGCTGTTCCAGCCATGTTCATTCCGCCGCCTTTATGGGCGTTTTCTGCAATAGTTTTCATAGAGTCAGCAGCGGCAAACTGTGTATATTCCTGAGCATTGCCCAAAATATTCATTCTTGTTCTTTCGTTGAGAGCCTTTGCGCTTTCTTCGGTCAAAGACAAGTTTTCAACAACAAGGTTAACCAATGCTATACCCATCTTATTAAGATCAGCTTTTACAATTTCTTCTGCCTTGTCGCCGATAGCCGAGTACTTCATAGCAAGGTCTAATGCAGGTATGTTAGAAGCTGCAACAGCCTCTGAAATACCGCTTACAATAGAGCGTTTTAGCTGTTCCATGATAGCATCAACTTTATATGAAGCACTTGTGCCCAAAAGTTCACGCAAAAAAACTGCCGCATCAGACACCTTAAATGAATAAATGCCGTAGCCGCGGAATTGTACAACGCCAAAGTCCTGATCACGCATCATAACAGGATTGCCTGTTCCCCACTTTTGATTAATAAATTGCTTGGTGTTGATAAAATATACATCACAAACAAACGGCGAATTGAATCCGTATTTCCATGATCTGAGCTTGGTAAGTACAGGCATATTTCCAGTATTAAGCTTATATCTTCCTGGTTCAAAGACATCGGCTATTTTGCCGCTAGAGACCAAAATTCCAACTTGGGACTCTCTTACTATAAGCTGAGAACCCATCATTATCTCGGTTTTGGGCGGTATAGGATATTTATATGCCATTGTGTCGTGTGTGTTATCTTCCCATTCAATGACCTTAAGCAATTGATTTTTTAAAAAAGCCATAACAATCTCCTTAATTTTCTTAACAATAAAAGTATAGCACAACGCCAAAGTCAAAACAATATTATTAACGAATTTTAATAAAGACTTAATAATTCTAATCTATTAATATAAAAATGCTGTAAATATCCGAAATATGCCTTTTGTTTGATAATACAAATTTAGACAAGCCCTATGGCATTAATAATGATTATAAGTAGCGGCATAGTGATAACAGACATTAAGGTTGCCGTAAGAAAAATCTTGGTTGAAGCAACCTTTGCACGATTGGTTTTTTCGGCAAAAGAAACAATCATAGAAGCAGGCGGCATACCCATAAGAATGACAGGCACACCCAAAGCTAATAATGCAGCACCATAATTAAAATACGGAATAAATGTCAAAGCATAAGCAAGCCCCAGCATAATACCAGGTGCAAGGATAAGTCTTACCAAGCTTCCGATATAATTACCTGTGCCTTTTAAAGCATTTATAATGCCTGTATCGGCTAACTTTATTCCTACAATAATCATAGAAAGCGGCGCCGACATATTGGCAAGAAGGCTGATAGAATTGGCTATAGGAGTTCCGCTTATTATATTGATTTGAGGTATGAAAAACAAGGGCAGGCTTATAGCTAACGGAACTATTGAAGGATTTAAAAAAGCTTTTTTTATGCTGATAGCTTTTTTGTCTTTGGTCAAAATATACATTCCCAAAGTCCACAAAAGCATATTAAACGCAATATTATAAATAACAGCAAAAAGCACTGCTATAGAGCTGTTGGTTAACATTTTTACAAAAGGTATTCCCAAAAAGCCGCAATTGGTAAAAACAGAAGCAAAGGTATAAGCAGAAGCACTCTCTCTGTTTTTCCATTTCATAAAAATCAGCTTTGCCAAGAAAAAGACAATGATATGTCCTATTAAGGAAAACAAAAAGGATAAGCCCATTAAACCTGCAAGGCTCAAAGTTGGGGATACGTCCTGATCTAAAAACGGACTGACAGCAAGCATAGGCTGGCATACATACAGCAAAACTGCAACTAAGCCCGATACAGCACCGTCTGTAAATAATTTTAGCTTTCTTAATATAAAACCAGGTATTATAAGCGCAATTAAAGACGCCATTATAAGCAAAACATTTGAAAACAAATTAATCTTAAGCTTATTTTATATAAGCTTTTCCTCACTTTTTTAGCTATTCTATCATTATTTTATATAATATACCAATAAAACTATATGACAATTGTCACATAAAAGAAAACAACCTTTCGGTTAATACTTATTAAATGTATAAAGCTCAGGCTGACTATTGATTAAAAACTGTCCAAGGCTTTGTTCATTATCTATATCTTCGGGTATATATATTCCTGCTGTAGCCTCATCGCCCAGTGCATGAAAATCACTTCCTGCAGACATTTTTAAATTGTTTTTAGTTGCAAAATTGACTGATCTATCAAAAACCGCTTTGGAATTATGAATGCCGTTATAAACTTCTATGCCGTGCATGTATTTTGGAATGCCCAAAGAACAGCCCGTTCTAAAAGGGTGTGCCTGAAAGACAGCCCAGCCGTATTTTATTGCCAATTCAAATAAATGTTCCTGTGTGAACATATAAAGGTCAGGATTATCAATAATGCCCTGTATTATATCTCCAAAGACCAGATAGTCCTGCCATTGATATCTGGAAAGTGTAACTTCCATGCACAAAAACGCTCTCAAACCTTGTTTTTTGGCTTCGTCAACAAGCAGTTCAGACAGCCGCAAAAAGTTTTTCACCTTTTCCAAAGAGGTATTGCCTTCTATAAGACTAAATGCATAGGCTGAAAAATGATTGGTTACTGCAAGCGCATCAAAACCTGCTTCTTTATATACTGAAGGAATTTCCAAAGCTTTGGCTTTTGCGCAGGGACTGACCTCGCAGTTATGCATATGAGTTTCTAATAATAACATTTTCTTACCTTAAATAATAATATATAGCTATAATCTTTTTATGTCAATAATGTTTTTAAGTTTTACAAAACTAACCTAATCGTCAAAAATATAATACTTTCAACAAAAACTTCTAAAAAAAGGGCATAAAACAGATATAAAACTATATATATTATGTTGTCATTTATATGTAGGTATTATATATATCAGATATTTTTTTTGAGGAGTTATTATGGAAAGTTTGAGAGAAATGCTTAACAAACCGCTTATTAACATTCAAAACGGTAAAATGCATTATATTAAAAACGCTGTCTTTGATTCGTCAATGTCTTATGTTCAACTTCTGGTATTAACCGACAAATTTTCTGTAGGAAAAGAGTTTGTAATAAAAATTTCTGAAATAAAAGCCATAGGTCCTGATGCACTTGTGGCTAACGGTCCTGTTGTTGACAGTGAAAACTTTAAATGCAATATATATCAGCTTCTTGGTGCAGAAATATATAATGAGCAAGGAATAAAGCTTGGTGTATTAAAGGACATCTTTTTGGAAGATTTTAAAGTGTCATATATATTGATGAATGAAAGTGAAATGATATATCCCAATAATATTATAAGCAGCGGCAATCGCTTGCTGATTACGGATATATCTCAAAAGATGCAGGTAAAAAAAAACTGACTGCTAAAAAAAGCACAAGCACTTCAACTAACAAAAAGACTTCTTCAAAGTCGCAATCATCTGTAGCAGAAAGCAAAATAAAAAGCTTGCCAGTTTTGATTAGTACTGAACAGGAGAGTACTCAAGAAGTAAAAGTTGAAGAAAATATTGTTTCAAAATCTAGTATTAATACTGTTATGGAAGAAAATACTAATTCAAAACAAGACAAGCAGGGAAATAATATGCAGACATCAAATAACGAATTGCAATTGGATAATGTAGCCGTTTTAGAAAAAGAGCAAAGTGTAATAGAGCAGACAATAATACAAAGTGCTCAAAATATTATAAAATACGATGAGGATGAAACAACTTTAACTCTAGAAAAAAAAGAAAATGAATATTTTACTTTGCCTATTGATAATATAATAGATATAAAAAATATTGAAAGCATCAAAAAAACTAATAATGATGACAGTATGCAAAACATTCAGGTTCAGCAAAAAGCAGCAGATGAGATGCTGACACCTGCCAAAATAATAGCCGATTATGTGTTTTTACTTGGAAGGCTGACAACAAAAGAAATAAGAGATTTTGATGGTAATATTATTATACCAAACAACACATTAGTTACCGCCAAAATAGTATTATTAGCATTTGAAAAAGGCAAACTTTTGGATTTGACCAAATATTCTAAGTCATAAAGTAATAGGAAATAAAAATGACCCAAAAAGCAGCATTAAGACAAAATTCTAAAAGAAGTTTTAGAAGAAGACAAATAAATCAAAAAAGACCTTCAAAAAAACATTTTAAGGCATCTATCTTACAGATTCAGAAATAGCTTTTAACAGACAGTTCATAGCACGGTTAAGCCTTTGCTGGCGTTCAGGCAGTTGATTTTGGGGCTTAGTCTTTTCCTTTTGAAGAGCTGAAGCTAATGTACGCAAAGTTGAGGATGGGGCACGTGCTTTAATTGCTCCGTCTATTCTCAATAATAGGTTTTGAGTACTAATTTCCATTGCCTTGTGTGGCGCAACTCTTAATAGAGTAGAAGAGTTTTGCATTGCTGCATAGTTTTGAGCCTGTGTTATTACTTCAGGCGAATTTTTTATTTCTTCAAGAACCATTCTCTTGTCTTCGGGTACGGTTACACCTGAAGGTATCAAAAACTCTTTGGATTTTTTGTTCAAAGCTAATACAAGCTTTTCATGAGCAAGCAATGTAGCGTTATAAGACGCTCTTTCAAATATCAATAACAGTGCAGACAAAAAACACCCTGCAGCTATCATAAGAATGGCATTTCTTTTGGCGCTTAATGTTTCTTCAAATCCAAATATTATTGCTGCAAACGTAACTGCAAGCAAAATCAAAACTGCGGCAAAGCACTTCATCCATGAAGTTTTGGACGGAATCTCAAGGCATTCTGTAATGGATAGATAATCGCTTGGTTTTCCTCGGCGTTCTTTTCTAAATCTATGCCATAAGGATCTTGTTATATATGGCATCTTTCTCATTTCTATGTTGATTGCCGCTTCAGTAACGCCTTTGTTGAGGGCGCGCATAACAAGTTTTGCGGTTGCACGGTAAGACGAGGCGTGGCTTGCACCAAATAACAAGATTATTGCAAGACAAAACAATAAGATTAAGACATCCAGCGATATGAAAAACAGCTTGTTGAGCGCACCTGTGCCCAAAAGCTTTTGCAACCAATCATAAAAATTATCAGCTAAATTCATTTCTATACCAATTAAAAAAACATATTAAACATGAAAACAAAAAAGCAGTTAAGAAAAGTTATTAATTCACATTATCTTTTAATATGTAATTATACCATATTACATATGCACTCTGTCAAACAAAAACTAAGAATAGCAATTTTTTACAAAAAGGTTAATCCAAATATATTTCCAAGTCCTGTTCAAAGGAATAAATAACTTTATTTACAACTTTTTCGTCCAAGATTTTTTCGCAAGCTTTAGAATATATATTAAGCTGATTATTATATAACTCTTTTAGGTAACTTGAGCTTCCTTTTGTCGTCTTATAATCTACAACAATCATTCCGCTGTCAGTAAATATAAGCAAATCTATAATTCCCTGTACTAATACTTTTTGCTCGCCGCTAATTCCCAGCTCTTTAGAATCGACGTAAAACAAAAAGTCTCTTTCTCTATAAAAATTATTTTTTCTTGCCAAAAGCAGAGTTTTAGAGTTTAGCGCATTTAAGATTTTTTGAGGGTCAACTAGCTTTTTATATTCTTCTGACAATAGGTTAGAGTTTTGCAGCCTTTGAATTTCGCTTATTACTTGGTCAATAGTATTAACGTTAATATCAATATATTTCATCACACAATGATAGGCATTGCCTCGTTCTGCTCCGCCCGAGGATTTTTCTATATTAGTCCAGTCTATTGAATACGCCTCAGTATCAGTCCTGTTATTGAGTTCTGTTACTGTGTATTTTGCGTTAAGCCCGTCAGGCACATAAACCATAGAAAAGTTTTGTTTGATTTTTTCACAAAGATCGATATCAATCATAGACATAATCGGCGGCTGATTGCTTTTGTAATTGACAGGCTCAATAGCTTGTAAAATGCTGATATTATAGCAAGAAAGAATATTGATAAGTTCTGTTTGGCCAATATCAAATAATGGATTGTTTTTGTCCCTACCAAGCACCGCCAATATCCAGCTAAGATAGCTGTTGCCTCTTAACACCTCAAAAGGCTCTAGCCCTGACAGCGTATATTTTTGGGGTAAAGTGCCTGTCAATACAAGATGGTATTTTGCACGAGTCAAGGCAACATATAAAATACGCAGTTCTTCTTCTGTTTCGTTTTTTTGGTTAAGAAGTTTTATTGCACTCCAATCCTTAGACACAGATATAAACCGTGATTTGAAGTCATAATTTTTGAGTCCAAGTCCGATTTTATCAATCATTATTTCATCTTTAGAATGATTAAATTTTCGCCCCAGTCCGCAAATAAAAACAACAGGAAACTCCAAACCTTTGGATTGATGAATAGTCATAATTTTTATTGCCTGAGTGCTGTTTTGTTTCGGCATTTCTATATCGGGAGACATTATGCCGTTGTCTATATAACTCAAAAACAAAACAACCGTATCATATTTCTCTGCCAAATTGATAAGCAGCTCAACATATTCATAATCAGAATTTTCAAAATATTGAGCAAGATATTCTTCATATCGATATTTGGTAACAAGATATATAATTAGCTCTTTTGTGCTGTGGCAAGCGGCATATTTTCTGTCGTTTTCTAAGTTGGTAAAAAATGCCTTAAGCTTATCAGATATTAAGTCGTTTTGATTTTTTGAATATTTCAAAACAGCATCATAAAAAAACTCTTCACTTTTATATTGTTCTCGTATTTTGTATAATTCATTTTCATCTAGATTGCCAAAAACCTGATTTAATGCTCCTGCAAGCGCAATATCCTGATAGCTGTTATCAATAACTTTTATATAATCAAGAAGCATTAATATCTCTATGCGTTCCAAAAGCTCCGTTTCAAGATTGCTGTTGACTGGATAAACCTTGGCTATTTCTTTTATGATTTCAAACGATTTGTTTTTGAGTGACCTAAACAGTATGACAATATCAGAAAAGTCAGGCGAGACAGTTACCTTTTGACCGTTTTGTTCTTTTTGAATTTGTCCGTATTTTTTGATTTTGGCTATTTCATTTATAATTATATCCGCTTCTGCCTTAGCATCAGTTATAACTAATTGGTTATTGTGGTTTTTTACACTGTAAACTTCGCTAGGCTCAAACTTTTCTGATTTTGGAATTTGGGATAACACTATATTGACAGCGGGATATTCGGTTTCTAGGTCAGGGTTGTTTCCGTTAAATCTGGCATGATTGTTATAATCCACTCCGCCAAGTTTTTCTGTCATTAACCTAGAAAACAACTCATTGTTAAAATCCAAAATTGATTGCACCGAGCGAAAATTGTCATTTAGGTCGATTGCCAGATTGTTTTTATTGCCTTCGCTTTTATATTTTTTATATTTGTCAATAAATATATCGGGATTACAAAGCCGAAATCTATAAATGCTTTGTTTAATATCTCCGACCATAAAAAGTTTGGACTTATCCAGCATGCTGATAATCTGTTCCTGCATGGGATTGATATCCTGATATTCATCTACAAAGACATAAGCATATTTTTGCTTAATCTCTTCATTAATATTGTGGTTAGATAAAATATCATAAGCATAATGTTCCAAATCCGCATAATCAAGCTCAAAGTCCTCTTGTTTTAGTGCCTTGTATTGACTATCAAATTTTCCCACAAGTTCATACAGCTTGTTTTTTAACAAAGTGTTATATCCGTCAGACTCTGTTAATTTGTCAGCAAAAGCACCATAAAACTTGCGGGCATCCTGTGAAAAGCTTTTGGTTTTTTCTATAAGACACTCTGTTGCCGTATCTATATCTTTGGGGCGTTTTAAAGCAGGAAATCTTGCAACAAACTCCCCAGTTTTTACTCCGTCAATAACACAGTCTGCTACCTCATTTGCAGGTTCATAACCCAAGTTCTGTGCTTGCTGTTTGATTTTTTGAGCATACGAAATATAATACTCATCAGCCATATCCTTATAGTTTTGGATATACTGTTCCACAATGTCAGGGCAGGGCGGACTGCTAAGCCAATCTGCACTTTTTGGCAGTGTGCGATAAAATGTATAAATTTTGTTAATATATTGTGCCAGCGTATCCGTTTTTCTGTATCTGCTAAAAATATCATAAAGATTAAGAAATATTTCATCGCCTTTTTCCAAATATTCTTCAAAAATCTTTTTTAATGCCTGAGCTTTTTTTAATGCGGCTTGAATATCTTCAATTATAGAAAAAGCAGGGTCAACTCCCACAGCATAATAATATTTTCTGATAAGGTCAGAACAAAAAGAATGCAATGTACATATTTTGGCAGACTCCGCCAGATCAAGCTGTTCTATAAGATAGCTTTTTTCGTTTGAGGTGCTAAGTGCTTGGGTAAGGCTTCTTATGAGCTTGCTTTTCATATCAAGGGCGGCGGCATTGGTAAAAGTAGTGACAAGTATGTTGTCTATACTCACTTTGCGGTTTAGTATAAGCGTGATAATGCGTTCTATCATAACAGTGGTTTTGCCGCTGCCGCTGGATGCCGAGACAAGCATATTCTTATCGCTGTTATTCAAATCTAATATTATGTTTTGATTATCAGTCCATTTTACCGACATATCCGCTCCCATTATTCTTGCTTATTTCCAAGCTTGGCAATAGTATTCTTTTTGATGTCCATATTTTGAAACTCTCTTTCATTTTCATAGGGGCGGCAGCATACGCCTTTATACTCGCACCAATTGCATGCGCCCGCACTTGGACTTGGCTCAAAATACCCTGAGCTTATTTCTTCTATTGCATTTTTGGTCAAAATTTTTGAATAATTAAGTGTGCTTTCAAACTCATGCTCACTTAATACAGATGTACCGTTTTTGACTTCAATACCTTGTTCATTAACTTTTAGATTTACAGGCAGCACATCACTTTTTGGATTGTCTATAGACAGTCTTTTGTCTGCGGCAAGTATGGCATTGATATCATCGCTTATAAGCCCCTGCATTTCGTATCTAGGTTTTTTTTCTATTGCAAAATCATTATTGATGGGAAAATAAAGCGATGCAAACGGCTTTTTGTTAAGAGCATTTTGGACGGCTTTCATATAAAGCATTAATTGAAGATTTTTGCCCGAATAGATATCCTGTATTATATCCGACATAGAGGTTTTGATTTTTCCGCTCTTATAGTCAATAATTCTTACATAATCTTCAAAAGCATCTATACGGTCAATTTTCCCTGCTATGTTTATTATGCCGTTAACAGTAGGTATCTCAAGTGCAGGCAAGTTTTCGCCGCTGCCGAATTTTTTTTCGGTAAAAATAACTTCAAAATCCGAATTTTGGTTTTGGTCAAAAACAGCCCTGCCTGTATTGATTGCTTCATTTAACAGCATATTGGAAAAATGCTGATTGCTTTTTAGCTTTTCGTTTTCGGATATTATTTGAAAGGTTATATCAGTTATGATTTTGTCGCATTCATCAAAATCTTTTGGATTATATCCCACAAACTTTTCCATAATACTGTGTAAGATATTGCCGACATCTATAGCATTGATATTGCCTTCAGGACGCTTCTTTAACTTCAAAATGTGCTGGCTAAGATATATATAAGGGCATTTGAAATAGTTTTCTAATTGTGTTGCAAAGAAAACATCTTTATTAAAAGTATAATCAAAAGTGCTTTTTTGTTTGGGGCTAAAATCAATATTTAAAGCACAGGCGGCAGATGATATAGGAGTCCCTAAGACTTCCTGCCTTTCTGCAATTGCCTTTTTGTATTGAGTAATAATAAACCTTTTAGAAGAGACTAAATTATAAAAATACCTCAATATATCGTCTTTGGATGTTTTTTCATGCAAGCTCAAAAGCATATTATCGCTGTCTTCATCAGTTTCTATATGAAAGGGAAATAGCACTTTAATATTGTGTAAAATATTAGCCTCTATTCTGTCTTCTCCGTTATCGTTTTTGCAGTATAAAAAATGAAGATTTTGTCCTAAATACAACGACTGTATTAGATTAAATTTGCGCCGCTTATTGACCTGCCTTATTTTAGGCTCTATTTTTATGTTTAATTTATTGAGATAGTCAAGATCGCCATCCGACAGCATTCCCAAGTCTTTATCAATTACAGGGAACATTCCGTCCACGCAGTCAAGATAAATAATGTGCTTATATTGTTCACACCTTAAGCCTTCTATATCGGTAACATTAACTCCGTCATTTATTGCAGGAATTGCCGAAAGTTCAACGGCATCAATTCCTGAAAACAGCATTGACCTAAAATCCTGAATATTAATGCGGTAACCGTATAAAATATGTGCTTCATTCATAACAGCATACAGCTTGTCCAGACATTGCCGTGCATAGGGTAAAAAATCAGATGTTGCATAATTTTGATTATATTCTTCAAACCTCTTTTCAAGATTGTTATCTTGGAAAAAAGTTTTTAAAGAAGTTATATAATCTTCTACTGTTACACATTTTGTAAGGTTTTGTTCAAGCGTTTTTAATAACCGTGCCAGATGTATTCTTACCTTTTCCGCTGTTTCAAAGTCCTGTTCTTCTTTGCCAAGTGTAAAAGGACTGAATATGTTATGAGAAATGTTATATTTCAGACAATAATTTTCAAAAATGCAAGCCTTGTAGTATTCTACTCCGCTAAAAAAGTTTTTGGCTATATGAGCCGTACCGCTGTTATAATGTGTGCGTACAGCGTCAATACAGTCTTTCAAAAACCTTACAATAGGATGAACAGACAAGCTGATTTTATGGTCATAGTTATAACTTATATCAGCCTCATTTAATATTGCAAGGTCTTTTTCACTGATGTTGCCCACAAGTGCGATATCAGAAAACTTGCCGCCCTTTCTGATATGTTCAGTTATTAATCGGCAT
>CALAYY010000212.1 GCA_937895465.1 uncultured Clostridia bacterium
TATCAGAATAATCAGGAATATTCAATTGACAAATGGACTAGTTATCCACAAATATTGTGAAAAATCTTCGCTCGTAAGCTGCTCTCCGCAAGAGTCCAAACAAATTACCGTACCCTTTAGATTGGGTGCAATTAATTCACTTTCATAATTTAAGGCTTTTTCGATTTCTGACGAGGAGTTGTTATCAAAAAGTTTATATTCAGGTTTTTCGATTATTTCGATTTTTACATATTTTCTTAGGCGTTTGAGATATTCTTCACAGGCTTCGATATAGTATTTTTCTTTTGCTTTTCCAATACAGATTATACGAATCATCAGAACAATCCCATATAAAAAGACAATGCTGTCGTAACCGCAAGCAAAAATACCGATGTAAACATAATAATCTTATCTTCCAGATGCGGTTTGTATAAAGGTACTTTTCTAGCAAAGAAAACACCAAAAGGTGAATCTACCTGCGTCAAATTCATTAAACTATCAGATTCGACAGGTTTTTCAAGTTCAAATCTTTTCTGATGTTTTGTTTCTGCTCTTACGATCCAAACCAATACTCCTATAAATAAGGCAGTAAATATAAGCCATAAAACAACAGACAACACAAAGTGGTCTATCAAAAAGCTGTCCAGATTTCCGCCTATCCAGCCGTTATAATACGCATGCGAAGAATATACACTTATGGCATTATTCATAAAATGTATAATCATAGCAGGATATATTGATTTTGTTTTGACCGTAAGCGTTGCAAATATTATACCGCCTGCTAATGTATATAATGTCTGTCTTACATTGGCATGAAGCAATCCAAATATAAGTGCTGAAATAATAATCGCATATTTATCCTGCATTGTGTCCCTAAGTCCTCTCAAAACCAAACCACGATTAAGAAATTCTTCACATATTCCCGGTAAAACTGCAGTAGTAAATAATGCCAGTAAAAACAGCCCTATTCCGCCTGCCGCTTCTTCGGTAAGTCGGAATATTATAGCCCATAAGCAGTAATATCAACTGATTGATATACGATACCCCTATAGTCATAATAAAAAACAAAATGCCAAGCAAAAAGGATAACGGAATCAAATAAATTCTAGGCAATCTAAAGCCCATTTCTTTTAGACGGCTTTTGATACCTGTTTTTTTATCAGTGTCTTGTGCCAAAAGCAATTTGTTTTTTCCTACACCCCAATAATGCTGTATTGACAGCACAATAAGTCCGCCGCCGCCAATAAACACTATCTGTATAATAAATGAGCCCAAAAAGTCTGAAACCGCTGTAGGCATATTATCAAAAGCACCCAGTCCAAATAAAAGGCGTGTCACTATCAAGCCAACTGCCGCTATAAGCAAAGCAATAGAACCTAGGTAATAATTCTTTCTTAATAAATTTTTTGAGTTTAGCGTGTTTTCAACATTATTCATAACATAATCCCTGTAACCAAGCTAAATATCCACATTGCTATGCATATACCAAAAGCTATGCACATAAGCGCAATAAAAACTCTTCTGTGTTTTATTTCTTTCTGATGGGCAAATATTTTGTATTCTTCGGAAGATATAGGCTGTTCAACAAACATATTAGTCCCTGCATCAAAAACTTTATAAAAAGGAGCAACAATCACATCATAATTTATCCTGTATCTTTTAACCTTTTCACTGTTAGAAAATTTTGAAATAGCTTGTATAAAGATACTGTCTTTTTGCTTTTTTGCGGCAAAATCAAAAGATAAGAAAAATATTGCCAATCCTATTATAGCAAAAAATACAGCACTTATATATATAAATGTAGTATTCTCAATTAACAAAGCTCCAAATCCATAATTTTGAGTAATTGTTCCTATTACTGCCCAAAAATTATTAAAAAAGTGTAATAATACTCCTGCCCATACTGACTTAGCAGTCAAAACCACATACCCCAAAGTTATGCCTAAGATAAACTGATGTACAGTCTGAGCAGGCGACATATGCATCATAGAAAACGCAAACGCACTCAAAATTATGGCTGTAAATGGTTTGAACCTTGATGCTAACCCCTGCAGTACAAGACCTCGGAAAACAAATTCTTCACAAATAGCTGGTAATATACACGTTGTTATAATAACGGCAATTATACCCAAAGGAGAACTCATTAACTGATCAATAGGCAAATCAGGCACCGTATACTTTATGGTTTGAAATATCTTGTCTGCTGTCACAAGAAGCGGAGTATTGCTCATAATCAAAAATAATGATAAAAGCGGGATTATTAAGATTACCCATAAAGATAGTTTTTGATTAATTGCCGCAGCTTTTGCAAAGTTCACGTGACGGATTTTACATAACAAAATGCAAAATCCCAGCAATGCCCCTTGTGTAATTATTGATGAAAGTATCAAAAACCAAGGAGCAGACATAATTAAGGTAATATTATCTGGGTCTGCAAGATATTTATTAAAATTGATCAAAATAACTATAAACTCAAAAACAAAT
>CALAYY010000213.1 GCA_937895465.1 uncultured Clostridia bacterium
CTTTAATATAAATGTGGCACACTCGGCGTTTTCGTCTGCCGCCAATACTGTTATCCCCACTGCATGGCATTTGTCGTTTTTTTGGAAGATACAGGGTGCTATGCAACTAACTTTGGTATCTACACTGTAATCGGGCTTGGTTTCGTCCATACCTATTTCAAACATTTTATCGGCTTTTTTGCCCTCATCAACCGTATAAGTATGGCATTCCGAATTGTCGGCGACCTTGATTTCGTCGGCACAACAGCAATACCCCTTATTATATACACATACTTTCATAGCACATTTGAGATCTCTCATAATAACACCTTCCTAAATATAGTCTAAAAATAGTATGTTTTATAAAAACAGCTTTTATACTTTTTTAAAGCTTTTATGGCTTTTGTTGAAAAACAGGGTAGGGTATGATATAATTTTGTTTCAAAGGAGTTAGTATGAAAGTAATATTGTTAAAAGATGTTCAAGCACAAGGAAAAGCAGGCGAGCTTATAGATGTGAGCGACGGCTATGCAAGAAACTATCTTATAAAAAACAAGTTGGCAATAGAAGCCACTCAAGCCAAAATCAATGAAATCAATCAAAAGAAAGAGGCGGATGAGAGAAGACGAAAAAAAGAACGTGAAGAATGGCTACAAAAAGCGACAGTTATTAATAAAACGCATATTACACTCAAGGTTAAGTGCGGTGCAGGCGGCAAGGTTTTTGGCTCGATTCAGTCAGCCAATATTGCTGACGAACTAAAAAAACAAGGCATAGAGATAGACCGAAAAAAAATTGTATTGCCTAATCCTATAAAAAACGCAGGCGAGTATGAAATAGAAATAAGACCTTATCCCGAAATTACCGCTAAGTTAAAACTAAGCGTAGTTGAGGATAATTAATAAAAACAATCAAATTAACCGTCTTTTTAAAGGCGGTTTTTTATTACATCAATTAATTTTAAAAAAAGTTAACAGATCACAATGGTCATTAAAGGAGTTTGAAATTGTCACCAAAAAATCTCATCAAGACTTTTACACAATCATAACTATAGTTGTTAAAATATTAATAATATGATAAGATAAAAAATATCATACTGGTGGAAAGTAATAATGAAATTATTTATAAAACAGCGTGTTTTTGCATTTGGTCAGAAATTTGATATTTATGACGAAACAGGAGAAACAAGATTTTACTGTGAAGGAGAAATTTTTACATTTGGAAGAAAACTGCATTTATATAATACTGCTGGGCAAGAAGTCGTTTATATCAAGCAAAAGTTGTTATCACTTTTACCAAAGTATGAAATCTATATTAATGGTTCTTATACTGCAACATTGATTAAGAAATTTACTATATTATCACATGATTATTATTATCAGGATTTGGACTGGAATGTCAGCGGAGAATTTCTGGCACATGAATATATGATAACTTCTTCAAAAGGCAATACAATAATGACCTTATCAAAAAGATGGCTTACCTGGGGAGATACTTATTGCCTGGATATATTTGATAATAAAAATTTGTTGCTATGTTTGGCTTCAAGCATTGTAATAGACAGTGTATGCCATGAAGATTAATACTTTTCAAATTAAAGAAATGCTATTTTTTCGTCATAATATGATGATTCATTTATAATTTTTTATTTAAATCTTATCGTTTTATTTTAATATATATACTAAAAATATCCATAAAAACACGCTGTTTTTTTGATACCAAAACCCAAACTTTGTGCTAAAATCTTACTCTGTAAGGAGTATTTATGTTTGGGGCTTTGGCAGTTTCGGGCATCACCTGCTTGGGTGTTATCCTGTCAGTTTTATTTTTTCCTACACTAAAAATTAAGAAATTTAAAGTTTCAACTTATTGGTTAATAGCACTTATGGGTGCTATTATTTTGGTTTTAATAAAAAGTGTGCCTATTCAAACAGTGCTAAAAGGTCTTATTAATAATTCCAGCATGAATCCGTTAAAAATCTTAGTGCTGTTTATTTCTATGTCTGTTCTGTCGGTATATCTTGATGCGCTTGGCTTTTTTGAGTATATGGCAGGTGTTGCCGTAAAAAGAGCAGGCGGCAGCCAATATAAGCTGTTTTTTTATCTTTACATAGTGGTGTCGATTCTTACTGTCTTTACCTCTAACGATATAATCATTTTGACCTTTACACCCTTTATCTGCATTTTTGCCCGCCATACCAAAATCAACGCTCTGCCTTTTTTGTTTTTGGTGTTTATAGCCGCCAACACTTGGAGTATGATGCTGATTGTGGGCAATCCCACTAATATATACCTTGCCACTTTATTTGAGGTTACTTTTTTTGACTATTTCAAAATAATGGTTTTGCCGACTGTTATGGCAAGCTTGACAGCGTTTTTTGGTTTGCTTTTGATATTAAAAAAACATTTAAAAAAACCTATGGAAATTATTGAAACGGGTAACAAAATCCAAAACAAATTTTTATTAATTGTCGGATTAATTCATCTAAGCGTTTGTATAATATTAATTGCCATCAGTGCTTATATAAATCTTGAAATGTGGCTGATATGCCTTATATGCGTAATCAGTCTGTTTTTGATAACATTAATATATAGTGCAGTCAAGAAGTCCGAGCCAAAAGAATTAGCAACATGTCTAAAAAAAGCACCTTGGGAGCTTATTCCTTTTGTGCTGTCAATGTTTGTAATTGTGTTGTCTCTTAATCACACCGGAGTGCTTGTAATAATAGCATCATTTTTAACTAAAGGGGTTGCCGAAATCAATTTTGGGTTAGCTTCATTTTTGGCTTCTAACATCATTAATAACATACCTATGAGCATAATGTTTGGCGATGTATTGACCTATCTTAGACAAGCTGAGCTATCTAAAGCCCTGTATGCCACTATAATCGGTTCTAATCTTGGAGCAATATTTACACCTATAGGTGCATTAGCCGGTATAATGTGGACTAACATTCTCAATCAATATAAGATAAAATTCAATTTTTTGGACTTTATAAAATACGGCAGTATAATATCCCTGTCCGCTCTTTTTATGGCTATACTAGGGTTATGGTTAGTGTTATAAAACTTTAAGTTTTATTAGAAATTGTATTTTAAAGTAAAATGATTTTTATCAAATTTAATCAAGCCTTCATCACGCATTTTGCATAATTCTGCAGACATTGCACTTCTATCTATCGAAAGATAATCAGCAAGCTGCTGACGGTTATACGGAATCAAAAAAGACGGTTTATTGGCTTTTATGGATTGTGAGGACAGATAAGATAACAGTTTTTTTCGAGTGGTACGTTCTGCCATGTGCGTTACTTTGTCATTGAGCAAAAGATTTTTTTGAGCTAGAATCGCCATAAGATTTTTTATTAACCGTATATGATAATCGCAAGCAGAAGGACAGGTAGTTAAAATCCTTTTGATATCCAAAAACAATATTTCAGTCGGCTCAGCTGAGAGTACGCTCACTTGCAAGATAGACTGCTGTATGCAAGCATAAGTTTCAGCAAATAATTGCCCAGGCAAAACTATTGATATAATGTTGCGATTGCCCCAATAATCCTCTTTGATGATATGAACATTGCCCTTTAGCACCATGCCAATAGAGCTTACGCTTTCGCCTTTGTGCAATATAAATTGATTTTTTGAATATTCTTTTTTATAAGCGGACAGACAGTTGAGTATTGACGGCAGTTCGTTTTCTGAGATGCCGTTAAAAAGCAATGAGTTTTTGAGTATATAATAATATTTATTCATAATTAATCCTTGTTGTAAAAACAACAGAAATTTTTTGTTAATTATAGTATTATATTGTTATTAAGTCAATACATAATGGAGAGAGCCAAAGATGATAAGAAAGATTATACAAATAGATGAAGACCAGTGTAACGGATGCGGATTATGTTCCCAAGCCTGCCATGAAGGGGCTATTGCAATGGTTGACGGCAAGGCAAAGCTAATGCGTGATGATTATTGTGACGGGCTAGGGGATTGTCTGCCTGCTTGTCCTACGGGTGCTATTACTTTTGTAGAAAGAGAGGCATTGCCGTACAACGAAGCGGCAGTAAAAGCCAATCAAGCCGCCAAACAAAAACAAGCAGGAACTCATCATCTTGGCTGTCCGGGAACAAGAACGCTCAATCTAAAAAGAGAAAAACAACAAATTGACGATAAATTCAGCCAAAATCCTTCAAGACTATCTCAATGGCCTATTCAGCTTAAGCTTGTGCCGATTACTGCACCTTTTTTTAAAAACGCCAAGCTATTGATTGCTGCTGATTGTACAGCTTTTTGTAGAGGGGACTTTCATGAACGGTTTATAAGAAACCATATCACGCTTATAGGCTGTCCAAAACTGGATATGGGCGACTACTCAGAAAAGATTACGGCTATCTTACAAAATAACGATATCAAAAGTGTTACTGTTGTGCGTATGGATGTTCCTTGTTGCGGGGGGTTAGAATATGCTGTCAAGACTGCACTACAAGAGAGCAAAAAATTTATTCCTTGGCAGGTTGTAACAATTTCTACAGACGGTAATATATTGGATTAAAAAGATTTTTACAAAAGATAAAAACATGATTATAAAAAACTAATTTTTTGCCCTTTTTATTAAGGGCTTTTTTATTTCTGCACTTTTTTTAAAAACTTTTTCATTTTTGACCTAGGTCAAAGAAATATAAACTAATTTTTTATATACTGTTAACACAAGATAAATACAAGGAGGTCATTATTATGACAAACAAAACTTATCAATTGGAAACAGTATCATGCCCTAGCTGTATTGCTAAGATTGAAGGCATGCTCAAAAAGACTCAGGGAGTTAGTTCTTCTGAAGTTTTGTTCAACACTTCAAGAGTTAAGGTTGCTTTTGATGAAACTGTGGTTACATCAGACAACATCAAAAACAACATCAACAAGCTCGGCTACAAAGTTTTAAGCGAAAAGTAAAAATAGGGGGTGCTGGTAATGTTTAAGCTTACCAAAGGTAAAATAATTTTGATATCC
>CALAYY010000214.1 GCA_937895465.1 uncultured Clostridia bacterium
AGGTTATGCGAAATATGCGGTATAAGAGTAGGAAAATTTTTATTAATATAATCTACAAAAGCAGGACAGCATGAGCTTGTCAAAAAGCCTTTTTCCGTTAACTCTTTTGACTCTGCATAAGCAACCATATCAGCACCAAGTGCTGCTTCTACTACACTATAAAACCCTAAAGCCTTGATTGCCGCTATAACCTGACCAAGCTTGGCGTATGTAAATTGGCTGGAAATTGACGGTGCCACTACTGCATAAACCTTGTAAGCCGTGTTGTTCTCGCTCTTTTTCAATATATCAACTACATCCAAAACAAATGACTTATCTGAAATTGCCCCAAAAGGACATTGATAAACACAAGCACCGCATGCAATACATTTCTCGTTTTCTATCTTAGCGGCGTTGTTTTCGTCCATGCTGATTGCCTTGACTTTACAAGCTGATTGACAAGGTCTTTTGAAATTATTAATTGCGTTATAAGGGCAAACCTTAGCACACAAGCCGCACTCCACGCATTTTGATTTGTCAATATGCGCCTTTTGCTGATGGTCAAAGGTTATGGCGTTTCTTTTGCATGCATCTTCGCATCTATGCGCAAGACAGCCCCTGCAAGAATCAGTAACAGTATAACCGCCAGCAGGGCAATCATCACAAGCAATATCAATAACTTCAATAACATTGGGGTTGTTCTTGTCTCCGCCCATCGCAAGCTTTATTCTTTCGGACAATATTGCTCTTTCTTTATATACACAGCAACGCATGGTAGCATGCTTGCCGGGCACTATTGTTTTGGGAATGTCATTGATGTTTTCTAATAAACTATCTTCGAATGAATGCCTTGCAACTTCACGCAAGACTTTATATTTTAGATGCTGCACCTTGGTATCAAATTTTCTGATTTTCATTTCTTTATATCCCTTTCTTTAGTTACACCCGTTTTCCCCTGCCCTATTCTATCATCTTTTTTGCTTTCTGACCATAGTAAAACACGGTTATTTTATATTTACCATTTATTTACTAATCATAATTGACTTCTACATATTTTCCCATGTTCTTAAGATTTTCGGATAAGGTTTCGACCAATTTTAATTTCATAGTGGTATCAATAGGCAGTCCCTGATGAGCGGCATTAATGCTCTGTCCCACAAAAAATGTTATATGTGTAGCTTCTTCAAACAACATATCGGCAAGCCTTGAAGCTCCGTCATTTCCGTCAAAATACTTGGGCGACAAATCACTGTTAGAAATATACTTTTCACACAAATAAAGCAGCTTGCGTAAGGTTAAAACTCCTTCCGTGGCAAGATCAATTCCTTTGATATATCCTATGGGCGGTACATCTTCATCAGGAAAATCTAACGCTGTTTTAACATCTGTATTTAAATGTTTGGCGACTATTAATGAGCTAGTGCCGCCGCAAACAATCTTTTTGCCCTCACCCTTCAAAAATTCTGATATATAATAATTGTCCTTGTCTTTTTCAACAGGCGGTCCAACCATTATTCTTACCTTTTGTTCTTTTCGCACTCTGACCGCCGCAACGGTAGTATCATCTCCCGGCTTGCCTAGATACAGGTCATTGCATGCACCTGCCACAAGCGAAGCAATACAGCGTGCACTCATGCGTGGGTTAATCGCACGATTGATATAGTTCATAATATCTTCACGCTTCCACCCAAAATTAAGCGTCATTCCTATGCCTGCATGAACTGCTCCGTCGCTCATGATTACAATAACATCATTTTCAGATAAATTAACATCTGTCTTATAAACAGTCTTGCCTAAAATCTCCATCTTTTGACGGACAAAATCCTGACACCGCCCATCATGATACAAAATCACCTGCGGATTATCAAATTCTATAAGATATCCCTTGCCCTGATTATTGATATTAATTATTGAAAAGGTTGAATAAGCAATTCCGCGCACTTTGCATACCGGCAATGACTGCAAAATAGTTTCAAGACAATCTTCCATGCCTATGCCATTAGAAATCATAGTGCACAGTATCTTGCTGGTCAAAGTCGCCAAAATATTAGCCTTAACTCCGCTGCCAAGACCGTCTGCTAAAACCAGCGTTATATAATCTCCGTTTTTACAATACTCTACCTTATCGCCGCAAAGCTCTTCGTCTACATGATTAAGTGAAGTATAACCGTATTCAAGACAAAGCGAGCTCATTTGACTTCACCGTTTTCGTCTTGCAATGTTTTTTTGAGTTTTAATAACGCTACCTTTGTTTCTGCTGTAGTTTCGCCCAAAAGCGAGGCTATTTCCTGAGCCACACGCATTTGCTTTTTTATTACTTCATCAGTTGTCTTTAAGGTTTCAAGTTTTACGCTTTTTAGCTTTTCTTCATAAGTGGTTTCTTCTGTAATATCCTTCATTATGCCGTATAAAAGACTATGGTTTTTTAACAAGATTATAGAAAGCTCCACATAAGAATCTGTTTTGCTTATATAGACCTTTTTATTATGTATGTTCTGGTTTTTGGATTTTGCAATTACAAAATCACTAAAATCAAAGCAATCGGCAGCATACATTCCGCAAGCATCGTTATATTCTATACCCAAAAGATTTTTTGCTCTGCCGTTAAGCTCCAAAATCTTATAATCCCCATCCAGCAAAATTATACCGTTAGGACTGTTTTGTATCATCTCGTAAGACATGGATTCGGCACGCTCTCTCATATACGGCAGACACATGTCAATATTGGCATAGCCGTTAAACACCGCCCATGCTTTTTCACGGCAGGTAGAATATCCGCAAGCTCCGCAATTTAACTCGTCTTCAATTGTATTTTTGCCTGTTTTTTGTAATATCTCTCTTATCTGCTGTTCGGTTGGGGTATGTTCTTTGGGACATATCCTTTGATGAATACATGAAAAATCCAAAAAACTATAATCATCTATATCAGCCGTCATAGGTTTATTCAAATCCTGCTGAACATAGCTTCTTACCGCTTCATTGGCTTTTACCGAGCCTCCAGCATTTTTTAGACTGCATGGACCGTTAATGCATGCATATTCGCAAGAGTTCATCTCCAAAAACATCCCAGACAGGCTGTTGATATTATCCAGAACTTCTACACATTTTGCTACACCGTCAACAGCTACATATTCATAACCGTCTGGATATCTATTAAAGGATTTGATTATTCCTCTGCTTATGGGATAATAACGGGCTTTGTTGGCTTGGCCGTCTAGAACTGTTTGTTTGCTTTGTATTTTAATCTCAATTTTATTGTCTTTGAGCATTTCCAAAAGGTCTTCAAAGACAAGAACACCGTCAATAAGTGTGCTTTCTTTGGCTTCACGCTTTTTTGCAATGCAAGGACCTATAAAAACAATTTTACAGTCAGGATAGCGATGTTTCAAAATCTTAGCATGAGCAACCATGGGTGAAACTACAGGCGCAAGATATTGTAAAGCGTCAGGATAATATAATTGAATCATACTGTTAACAGCAGGACATGCTGAGGTGATAAAGTTTTTGTACTTTTTGGTGTCTAAGATTTTGAGGTATTCTTCAGACACAGCCTTTGCACCTATTGCGGTTTCTTCAGCATCAAAAAACCCTAGTTTAATAAGTGCAGTTTTTATCGTTGAAAAATCATCCAGTCCAAAACTAGAGACAAATGACGGTGCAACGCTTGCTATAACCTTGCCGCCGTCTTTTAATAAGTTTTCAACCTCTATTCGCTCAGAATGTACTCTTTTGGCATTTTGCGGACAAACACGAGTGCATTTGCCGCACAAAATACATCTGTTGTCAATAATCTGGGCATGATGATTAAAAACCTCAATAGCCTTGACAGGACATTCCCTCAAACACTTATAGCAATCTTTACACCTTGCATCTTTAAACTCAAGATAATTAACCATTTTTTCTTATCGTATCTTAGGATAAACTTCTTCCAAAAATACCCTTTCTATATTTTCTTTGTTAAGCTTATGTAAAAAGATTTCATCGGCCGAGATATTAACACTATGCTGACATTGTCCCATACAAAAGCTTGCTTGCATTTCAACTAATTCTTGCACACCGTATTTTTCGAGTACTTTATTAAGCTCTTCAATTACCGCATAAGACCCATGCAAATGACAAGAGCTTCCAACACAAATTTTGAGTTTCAAGTGATCACCTATTTTTCTAGCTTTTTTAATAAAACATCTGTAAAGAACTGCTTAACCTGTTCTGGCTTAACACAAAAATGCTCATCATCGACCAAAACATTAACGCCTTCATTAGTGCATTTGTTCATGCAAAATTCGCCGCTTAGATCAATCTTATCTTTGAGATTATTGGTATCAATTAGGTATTGCATCTGCTCAACAACTTGTCTTGAACCTTTGAGATGACATGCACTTCCTATACATATTTTTACCTTTAACATCATATCTTCCTCCTTATTCGTAGTCAACTACATCTATCCAGTGCATCAAAAATTCTTTTTCCTGAGGCTTGCCTTTAACTAATTGAGAGGCAGCAACAATAGGAATCCATTTTTGAACATATTGTTTTGCTGTATCTCTTTTTTGACAAAACAGATTGAGATATTTGTCCGCACCTTTTATGTCGCCTGTAAGCCAAAACAAAAGATAAGTCCGTGCCGCATCCGCACTTGCATTGCCTTGCGTTGCATGTGACCAATCCAAAATATACGGAACATTATCTTTGTTAATAATTATATTGCTGGGATTAAAATCCCCATGACATACTCTGTCTTTTTTGGGCATACCTGCAAGTCTAGTGTGCAAATCATACCTTATTGTAGCATTTAAAGGCGCCTGTGTAATCTTTCTGTCCATCTTATCTCTCAGCTTATTAAGAAGCGGACATTTTTGAGCATGTACAGAAACCTGCAAATCAACAAACATATTGAGGTATTCATCATACTTATCAGGATTTTCTTTCATAAGTGTGTCCAAAGTCTTGCCTTCAATATATTCAAGTACTATTGCCCATTTTCCTTCAATTTTGGTTACTTCCAAAATTTTGGGGATGTTGATTGCTGTTTCCTCTACTCTTGCCTGATTCAAGGCTTCGTTAAGTATATCTGCTTTTGAATAGTCTTGACTAAAGACCTTTATTGCTTTGTCTCCATCACGATATATTGTCTTGTTATTTCTTACTGATAAAATTTTCTCTAATTTCATTTTCTTTCTCCCTTATTTTCCATAGTAAGCATCAAGATACATCTGCTTTATTTCGCTCATAAGCGGATATCTGGGATTGGCACCTGTACACTGATCGTCAAACGCCTGTTCGGTCATCTCATCAATCTTTGCCAAAAACTCAGTCTCGTCAACATTGTAATCTTTTATAGTCTTTTTGATTCCGACTTTTTGTTTAAGTTCATCAATAGCTATAATAAGACTGTTTAATAATTCCTCGTCATTCTTGCCTTTTAGCCCCAAATATCTTGCTACATCGGCATATTTTTCTAAGGTTTTGGGATGGTCGTATTGAGGGAATGTACCCATTTTTACAGGAACATCTGCCGCATTAAATTTTAGAACATGGTTAATCATAAGTGCATTGGCAACACCGTGAGGTAGATGAAAAAACGCTCCAAGCTTGTGCGCCATAGAGTGACATACTCCCAAAAATGCATTGGCAAAAGCCATACCTGCCATAGTTGCGGCGTTAGCCATCTTTTCTCTTGCCTCTGGGTCATTTGGTCCGTTGTCATACGCTCTGGGCAAATAATCAAAAACCATTCTTAATGACTTGTAAGCAAGTCCGTCTGTATAATCAGTAGCCATCATAGAAGCTATTGCTTCAAGGTTGTGTGTTACAGCATCAATACCCGAAGCTGCGGTGAGCCCTTTAGGAGCATTCATCATAAGGTCGGCATCGACTATTGCCATATTAGGCATCAGTTCATAATCAGCAAGAGGATATTTTATACCTGTATCCTGATCGGTTATTACCGCAAAGGGCGTTACCTCTGAGCCTGTTCCTGCTGTGGTAGGTACTGCGATAAAATACGCTTTCTCGCCCATTTTTGGGAAGGTATAAACTCTTTTTCTTATATCCATAAAACGCATAGCCATATCAATAAAGTCAATTTCGGGGTGTTCATACATAACCCACATTATTTTGGCTGCGTCCATTGCACTTCCGCCGCCTACTGCTATAATGCAATCAGGATTAAATGATTTCATGCTCTTAGCGCCTAAAATTGCACATTGTAATGTAGGGTCGGGCTCAACATCAAAAAATACTGAATGCTCTATATCCATTTCATCTAATTTGGAAGTAATCTCTTTGGTATAGCCGTTGGTGTATAAAAACTTGTCAGTTACTATAAACGCCCTTTTTTTGCCCATAACATTTTTAAGCTCGTCTAAAGCTACTTTTAAACAGCCTTTTTTGATATAAATCTTTTCAGGTGCTCTAAACCACAACATATTTTCTCTCCTTTCGGCTACTGTTTTTATATTAATAAGATGCTTAACCCCTACATTTTCAGAAACCGAGTTGTTTCCCCATGAGCCGCAGCCTAGTGTCAAAGAAGGTGCTAGCTTAAAGTTATAAAGGTCGCCTATGCCGCCATGAGATGAAG
>CALAYY010000215.1 GCA_937895465.1 uncultured Clostridia bacterium
TATGAGTGCCGAGATGATTTGCAATCAATCCTTTGAATACAAGTACATTAATTTTGGCGGTAACCGTCTTGTTGACGACAACCAAAAATTTTGGAATATAGAAAATGCAAAATATGCAACCAAAACTTTGGCTTTAAACGGCGGTATGTCTAAGACCAATCCAAACTATCTCAAAATAGAAACCAAAGCAAAGGGTTATAAGTTATATAATGTCGGATTTATCGGCGATGATTTTGACGGCAATAACACTATCAATAATAACGATTATGCTATTGTAATAGATCAAGACGGTGATTATGAATTTTTCTTTTATGCCCGTCAAGATGCAAGTGCATATTTGGGCGATATTAATGTGTATGTTAAAACCAAACAAAATGAAATAATCACAACTACTGCTAGCTTTTCTTTTGATAACTCAAGTTCAAAAGATTGGAAAAAATATACAGCACGCATCAAAGGGCTAAAAACCTCTGCAGGTGCTTTATATATTGATTTTCAAGGTAAAGGTACAATCAATATTGACTTTTTTAGCTTAATACCTGCTGACGCTTACGGCATGAACGATTCAAGATGGACGGGCGGAAAAATCAAGCAAGAAATCATTGATATTTTTAACGATATGAAACCGCAATTTTTGCGTTTTCCAGGCGGCTGTGTTTCTGAAGGTACAGTTTCATGGGAAAATGTTTATAACTGGAAACACACTATAGGCAACATAACCGACCGTATCGGCACGCCCAATCTTTGGGAATATTGGCAAAGCTTTAATATAGGCTTTTATGAATATTTTCTGCTGTGTGAAGACCTTGAAATGAAGGCAATGCCTGTTGTTTCTGTGGGGCTTATCTGTCAGGCAAGAATGGGCGAAACAGGCGCCTTAGTTTATAAATATGACGATCCAAAGTTTAAAGAAGAAGTAGTTGATCAGACTTTGCATCTTATATATTTTGCCAAGGGCAGTGTAGATTCTGCTAACCCTGACGAAAAGCATTGGGCGCAAGTGCGAACTGATATGGGACACCCTGAGCCTTTTGAGCTAGACTATATATCTTTGGGCAACGAAAACTGGGGCAAGGTGTATTGGGAAAATTTTGCCGCCGCAAAACATGAGTTGCAAAATTATGCTTATGGATATTACAGCAACAATGCTACTGATATGCTTGAAAAATGGGGTATAACTTTGGTTACTACGTCAGGTACTGATGTTTGGGGCACCAATTATTATAACGCTTGGAATATTATCAACGGCAAAAGCCCGCAGGAAGTAACGCAAGACGGGCTTTATATCGACCTTATAGTAGATGAACATTATTATAATAATGCAACTTGGTATATCAATAACCGTAATAGATACGACACTTATTCTAGAGACGGAGCCAAAGTTTTTGTAGGCGAATATTCTGCCAACAACGGTGGTGCAAGAGTTAACAATCTAGATGCTGCTTTGGCAGAAGCTGCATTTATGACAGGCTTGGAAAAAAACAGCGATATTGTAGTTATGGCAAGCTATGCTCCGTTTTTTGGAAAAGAAGGCAATTACAACTGGGGGACTAATGCAATTTGGCTAAACAATAAAAACATTGTGCTAACTCCCAATTATTATGTACAACAGATGTTTTCAGAATATATTGGAAACAAATACATTCCATCAGCTTTGGATATTCCCAATGTGTATCAAAGTATAACTCAGGACACAATTAATAAGCAGATTATAGTCAAGCTAGTCAATTATTCTGGCAATGAGCATAAAGTCAATATTGATTTTAGTTCTGTTTTGGATATTAGAGGCTATTATTTCGGAAAAACCATGCAAAACGACGATAACAAGGCGATTAACAGGCTTATTGATGCCTATGAGGGCGAGGCTCAATACACTGTTTCCCCCCAAAAGATAGAAAAGACGGCATTTTCCGATAAGACCGCATCCATAGATTTGAAAAAATATTCAGTTTCTGTTTTGGTTTTCCCTTATGGGCAAGAAGGTAAGGATACTTCATTATCAAGTCTTAAAATTTTGGGCAAGTCTTATGATTTGAATACTGACAGCATTATTATTGACTTACCGCAAGGAGCTAGCATTCCTAGAATTTTTGCTAAGCCTGCAGACCCAAGAGCTAATATTGAAATATATTATGCTAAGTCATTAAGCGATACAACTTTGATAACAGTTACTGCAGACGACGGCACACAAAAGATATATACAATCAAATATCATATTGAGGGCTTGAAAGAGAAAAATAATTCTGCACTTATTATAGGATTATGTATAGGCGGCGGAGTTTTGTTTGCAGGTACAGTTTTGGCAATTTTGTTCGTAATTAAAAAGAAAAGGGTTTGAAATTAATTCATTACTCTATCTTAGATTTTGAAGTAATGAGAAAATAAAAAATGATAAGGAGAAAATGATGAGTAAGTTAAAAAAGTTTTGCCTTATTTTGGTATCACTTTTTAGTGTCATTTGTCTGACGGCTGGAATAGGATTGCAAAATGTGAAAGCAGACGATGACCCTGAAGTGGGTTACAACGATAAGCTGATAGCCCGTTACACTTTAGATGAAACAACTGAAGAAACAGTTGAAGAAGTAACAACCAATTACTTTAACGCAATTGACAACGAAGGAAATCCTTTGGCGGATATGAAAGCCGTAACAACTGCAAGTATAGCAGTTAATGCTATGGAAGGACGCGGCGCAGGTAATTTTTCAAGCGGTAATATGGTAATTCCTGCATTTTTGAGTTCTGAAGCCACAGGTTTTTCAATAAGCGGCTGGATGATAAACCAAGCAGGCGATTGGAACACACTGTTTAGATATGGCGAAGTTGCGTTTGCGGCTGGAACTGGAGAAATAGGGCTTCCTAATGTAACTTATAGAATAGCAGAAGCCCCTGGATTTACTAATACTGTTCCAGGAGATGCCAATAAGATTAATGGCGGACAATGGGATAATTTTATTAATAATAACACACCTATTACATCAAATAATCTCAATGAATATATGTATATCACAGTTAGTATTGATGCAGTTAACGGTATTACATATTATAAAGACGGTGTTGCATTAATTCATTATCCTACAACTCATGCTTTGCATATTACGCCTTATACAGTAAATGATATAGTGACTACAAGCATTGAAGCGGCTAAGAACTCTGGTATTGTTTTTGGTGATGGAAATATAGCTCGCTTTGATGACCTTAGAATAAGTCAATTATTATCAGACGAAGAAGTTATAGAACAATACAACAACAGTACATCGCTTAATATTTCCAAGATTATTACAGGTGGTATTGATTTTAAAGAATTTAATTATGATCAGGTTTCTGCAGGAATTGCTTATGACAGTCCTGAATATGTGGTTAACTATCTAAAAGACTTTGAAGATGCTGAAGGCGACCTCAATAACAATCTTGAACCAGAAATCACTTTTGAAGTAAGCACAATAAGCTCAGAAAACTCAGAAGGTGTTTTTGGCTCGCTTTCTTTAGTTAATGCAAGCGAATATACAGTAACAATGACATCAACTACACCTGAAACTGTTGGAGACCTTACGAGTTATTATAAGACGTATACAATTACTAGAGGCGATTTGACAAAACTAATAAGAATAAAATTTATCAAAAACAACAGTATAGTTGAAGCCAGAAAAGCTTTGAGCGGTCTTAGAATTGACGGCGTATTAGTTGAAGGCTTTGCAGGCGAAATAAAGGATTATGCTTATAATTTGGCACCTACAGTTACAGCAATACCTGAAGTTACCTATACAGCAATGATACCTGAAGATGTTACCATAACAGATAACAAAGAAGATGTATTTGACGGTGTAGAATTTGTTTATACAATTGAGATAAGTTATGAAAGTGCGGTTATAAGCACATATACCGTAACATTTACAAGAGCAAGTTCAGCCATAGCCAGCACTCTTACAATAGATTCTAACGGTATATATAACTTTAAGGGTAATGTATTTTATGACGAAGGGGCAGGCACTGGTGAACAAAACGCTTATGTCAAGACTGCAATAACCGATATATCCAAAATTTCTATGACTATGCTTTATGAAACGGCAGAATTAGTTGTTCCAAAAAGCAGTATTGATGTTGGCACAAAAGATATTACCTTAGTAATTAAGGACACAGTATCTAACTTAGAAAAGACCTATTATATTAATCAGATTGAATATAACGAAGATATGCTTGAAAAAACTGTTGTTTTTGGCTCAGGTGAGGGCTATACCATAAAGGGCAGTGCGGCTGATGAGGCAGGTTATGTTAATTTAGGTGCAACAGGCTATATAGATATTCCCAATTTCTTAGAGGATGTAGATAGCATTAACCCTGACGGCATAACTTTGACAACTTGGATGAGAATGCCCGCATCGGCTACCAATACATGGTCAGGTATATTTACTTTGACACAAAGCAGCGGAACAATCATTGTCAATAATAATATGATTTTGACAGGTGATTATCCTCTTAACGGGGCTTGGACTAATGACGGTTTTGCAGATAATTCCGACAGATTTAAGAGCAATGTATATAAGCTAGTAGTTCTTCAGATTTCTCAAGGCAAGGCAGTATTATTTGTTGACGGCGCTGTAATTGCGGTTAAGGATTCAAGAATTACTGTTTCTGCTACTTCTGATATAGCCTTAGGCAGAAGTCATGTGACCGATCCGACAAAACTGGAACTGTTAGGCAGCGGATATTATAAGGATTTTAGAGTATATAACGCTCCCATTTCGGTAGCAAGTATTAATGATATAGTAGCAGAACAGGAGTCTTCACTTCTTACAAGTCTCAAATTTGTCGGTGCGACATCCAATGTTCCTAACTTCTCAGGCAAAAGCTTCTCTTACGAACTTGAATACTCATCTGATAAGACCACTCCTGTAGCGGCAGATTTCCCTAAGCTTGTTGCTGCTAACGGTGCTGGAATCATACCAGATGCTAAGATAGTGGCCGGAGCAGTTACAGGCAAGAGTATAATCTATACAATAACCTCAGAAGCCAACGGGTTTACCAATGTCTATACGGTTAAGGTCAGTTTGGTTGACAACAACACCGACATAGAAGAATTATCAGTTTTATACGCCGGAAAGAAAGATGATTTTTCCAAGGCATTGACCTTAAGTGATTTTGAACTTATCGACGGCAAAATGGTGACAACCATTAAGGTATGGAAGGGTGCTGATTTGTCTGACTTTGTTATAGACTTTACCTTAGCCTCAGGACAAACTTCAGAAAACGAATCTTTAACAGATACATCTTATAGCGTAGATGTTTATGCTGAAGACGGCTCTTATGTAACTTATGTTGTTAATTTTGAAGTTGATAAAAGCGTAAGCAATCCTGATGGAGAAAAAAGTAATCTTGGTATGATACTCGGTATTGTATTTGGCTCTATCGGTGGTGTAGTTGTTATCGGCGGCGGAATAGTTTTGGGAATATATTTTAACAAAAAGTCTCAAAAATCTAAAAAAGAACAATAAAAAACATATTGCAAGCGTGAATTTATTTTCACGCTTGCAACTTTTTTTAATTATGAAGGTTAGATAATAAAAGGTTTTAAAAAAGGCAGGGAGGAATTATGAAGAGATTATTAGTTATATTTTTGAGCTTGATAATCGCAATGCCAATCTTTGGGCTTGTCGGATGCAAAAAAGATAACGGCGGCGGCTTGATTATTGATGATGATCCTTATGAAGATGACGGCGGTGAGGTTGATACCACCAATTTTGATACACCAGAAACAGGCTTTGTTATTGACGGAATTTTAGATGAGACAGAAGATTCTAAATATGTAAAGCTAGGTCAAAAATACGGTGTTGAAGGACAGATGAATATAAGCTATTATATCGGAGACAAGGGCTTGTATTTTCATTTTGATGTCAATGACCCTATCGTATATAAAGCCAATCCCAATGAAAACGCCAAAGACAGTTCTCCGTATATATTAGAAAGTGATAGAGTGGAAATATTTTTGGACACCAAAGCAGATG
>CALAYY010000216.1 GCA_937895465.1 uncultured Clostridia bacterium
GAAAATCGGTATTTGCAACTGTTTTATTAACAGATTATATGCTCTCCAAATCAACAATTATAGCGCGCTCATTAGGTGTGTTATTGGGTTGATGAAAAGTAATATATTTTTTACCGTCTTTGAAAAACACCATGCTATGCCCGCCGTCTTTGTCAAAAAGTATTTTATCGAATACAAATTCGCCGCTAATGCCATTTTTGCTTTTTGATACTGCAACACAATAACCTTTTTCAGTTATTGTTGACCAATACAAAAGAAGTTCGCCGTCTTTGTTTTTATCCAAAAAAGGTCCTTCAGCAACATAGCCAAAGATATTTTCGTTATATTTTATCTTTTTTGAAAAACCGCAGTTTTTTCCGCTGACAATCTTTTTGCATTCGCCTTTTATCTCTTTCAAATCGTCGCTAAGTCGAGCAACAAATAATGAGCCGTCCCCATCTTTGCTTATGGGATCAACCCATTCATTAGAAAAGATAAGATATGGTTTTTGGTCTTCTATATATAATGTGGCATCCAAACAGGTCCAATCAGAAGGCGTTATAGGTTGTCCTGTAAGCAATTCATAACCTTTATCAATTTCATCAGAAACCAAAATATATGTTCCGCGTCTTGTTTTTTTAGCCGAAACTAAAAGGTAATATTTGTTTTTATACTTATGAATTTCTGGTGCCCAAAATTCTTTATAGCTCTGCATTTTGGACGTATCAAATGCCGTTGACACAAATTCAAAGTCAATTAAGTTATTGGTCTTATATACAGAAAAATCTGAACCATTATTCCAGCAATCGCCGCCTGTAGTCCCTATTAAATAATAATCTTTACCTTCATTTATAAAATATGGATCTCTAATGTGTATTTCATTTAGTTTCATTACATTATCCTTTTTTATATAATTTTTTTATTTTTTCTCCAAAAGCATTACAGTTCCTGACCATCTTGAGCCGCTTGTAATGATGGCATCAGACAAAGCTTGTCCGTCCCCAAATGATGATATTAGTTTGTATCCTGCGGTATCAAACTTCACGGTCAGCAAAGGCTGATTAAAAGAAAAGGCGTAACACAGCATTTTTTTGCCGTCATTAGACATTCTTACCAATTTTGCCGTTCCGTTAAGTTGACGCAAAGACCTCAGTTCGTCAGTATCTATAAGTACCGTTTTTCCGCTTTTAATTATCGGCTTAATAGTCTGATAATATTCTACTGCATTTTTTATGATTGTCTTACTTTTTTCATCAAGTATATTTAGGTTTCCTGATAGACACACTCTGCCTAGCATGCTTTTTACAAGAGTAAAATAGATATCATTTTGAGAATATTCTTGCTTAATGCATGCCCAGATTTGCATTATACGGGGTTGCATATACCTATGCAAATCCATAGCTATTATAGCCCCTTCTGGACCCTCATGGGCATCAGAAAACGAAACCATGCTCCCCAATGTCATGAATACAGGTTCATGACGCATGCCCCCTGACGAGCATACCTCCATTACCAAATCAGGAATTTCATGGCGAATTTTTTTATAAAAATCCACAACGCATTCTATGTGCTGTCTTAGTCCTTCACCGAAACTTTCTGCACCATCTGTACCTATGCCTATGTTTTCGTTATAATCGATTTTCATATATCGTAAGCCGCTTGTTTTTAACGCCTTAATGACCTTATCCGAAAGATATTCGATGACCTCAGGCTTCCTAAAATCCAAAAACATTCTCCCATAATGATTTATTATCTTACCGTCACGACGCAACAGCCAATCCTTATGGGTTTTATATATTTCGCTAGAATCAGTAACACTTTCAAATTCATACCAAACACCGCCCAATAGCCCATATTTGTCTATTTCTTGTTTTAACCCCTCTAAGCCATTGGGAAATCTTGTTTTATTTGCATTCCAATCCCCTAATTGATTATCCCAACTACCTTCAAACCAACCTGCATCAACTACAAAGTAATCAACTCCCAAATTCTTAGCACATTCCATTTGAGGAATAAGCATGCTGATTTCTGGATGTCCCCAAGAATAAAGATATTCATTATATAAAACGGGCAAGTCTTCTTCTGACTCGGGAAACGTCAATAATGTATCGTGATAAGTGGTTAAGTTAGCACAAGCTTGAGTTAATCCGCCTTGTGCTACAGTTATGTAAGCTGATCTTGTTGCAAAACTCTGCCCTTTATCAATGTTTTTTCGCCAGTGTCCGTACAAATGATCTGCATGACCGCCAAAAATCCCTATTGCTCCGTCTTTTTCAATAGTTTCAATTTGCCAAGAATCAGGCGCTTGCATTTGTACAGCCCATGTAACATTGTTTTCAAGATCTTCAATAGCTGCAAAAGGCATATATCCTCTTGCTGGCATACTTCCTACCTGACCTATTCTTTGTGTCCTAACTCCAAAAGACGACCAAGAATCTTCCATATTAAAATGAGCTAAAGGCAGACTTTCTTTTCTTCCCTCTCCCGACCAATAGTTTTGAAGTCTGTGAAGAATGAGTTTGTCAGTATCATTTTCATTTTTAAAGGGGGATATATTGCTAAGTACAAAGCTTGATAACATTTCCAATATTATACTCTCATCAGAAGTATTCGCAATCTCTGTGTTTACTTTTAAAACATCATAACCATTTGTGTGTTCAACAATATGCTTAACTTCTATGCCTTTATCATCATGCAAATAGGTTGTGATTATTTTTCCTTTATGCATTGTCTCCAGCTTTTGATCATAAGCTCTCATGTTGAGAGCTGTGTATGCATCGTGCATGGTAATTCCTGCTGATAAATCTCTTTTGCACATATCGCCTACTAGAGCTATTTGCACCATAGGCTCAACAGAAAGATGAGTATATTTTTTATCTACAAACTGCTTTAAAAGTTTTTCAAGCCTTACATCGGATGATTTGGTATTGGGTACACAGGTAAATGAAGTAATATCGTTTTTTGTGCTATAAATTACAGTAGTATTACCTAGTTGATAAGTTACTGTATTGTTATTTTCAAATTTCATTCTAGTTTTTAACCCTTTTTGCAATAATTTGATTTTTCTTTTGTATAATATCTTTTATTATTTGATTTTTGATTTAGACCAGTGTATTTATTTTTATGTTGTTAGTTGTAAAAGCTGCGCCTTCTGAGATATTACAATTGAGATGTTCATTGATATTTTCATCTGTTATGAGTATGCCTGCATAATCAATATTATCAAGGTACAATCTGCCTATTCTGCTATTGGTACTTGGCGCATTGTTATTAATCTTAATTACTATATTCAATGCATATAACGGAAGGTTCGTTTGTTCTATGTGTTTTGCACTAACATTTTTAAAATAAATATTTTTTATCAATCCGCCCTCGTTATCGTTGTTTGCTCTGTTAAACACGCTAAGGAGTGAACAATTAATCTTATATGCTTCAATGTTTTCAAAATAAATGTTTTGCCAAGTAGATGCTTTAGAAGAACCCATTTGAATAACGCAAACTCCCAAATGGTCGCTCCAAGCCGATTGAGCAAAACCTACTGCATTGTTTTTGAAATAAACATCCTCAACATCATGGACAGATTCATAAATGCAGCCATAAGCTATTCCTTTATCAGTCCATACATTGTTGTTTTCAAAGACAACATTTTTAGTAGAGCAATTCTCATCAGTAGAAGCAGTAAAGGATTTTACCTCCATTCCGTCATCTCCCGTTCTTACAAAACAATCAGAGGCATATGAATCTTGGCAATCGGAAAACATCACGCCGTCAGAATATGTTCTGTATCCAAATATCATACATTGAGATACTTTTACATTTTGGCAATACCAAAAGCAAAGCGTCCAATTATTAGAGTTGATAGAAACAACTCCGCTAAAATCAATATTTTGGCATCTCGAAAAGCTAAATACTCCCTTTGTTTTGGCATCGCCACCTATACATTTTGAAAAGTCAAAAATCCCTCTGCCCATTACCTTTATGTTTTCTGTGCCTGTGTTATACAATGCTGCCGAATAATCGCCGATACCGTCTTGATAAACCCTAAAATATGCTCCGCTTTCCATATACATTACTGAGTTAGAAGGAAGCCCAATGCTTGTAACATCATAATTACCGCTCTTAAAATAATACACCTTGTTACTTTCGCTAAAAGTCGTTTGCTCTGCGGTATAGGTATCAGGCTCCAAATACTCTAGCGAATAACCTTCAGGTATTTCAAAGTCTAACTTCTGACCTACATAAAGGGTTAAAGCCATTTCGGGTGATTCATCAAAGGTAAAACTGTAACTACCGTATTCTGTTAAGGTAGCCCTAACTACATTGTTTTCTAATTGTGCGTTAACTTGTGATTTTTTCGGTAACACAACACAAGTGGTTTTATCGCCCTGCATCAAGGAAAGCTCAATATCTATTTCAAATTCCCCATTTACCAAAATATCAATCCATGCAAAAGAATGAATATCAAAACCGCAGCGAGTAGAATAAACTGCAACATCCGTTTGATTGATTTTTAGTGTATGCCAAACACTGTCAACAAAGCCATAATCGTGAGCATCATCGTGGCTTACTGTGCCGCCTTTTCCGTTATCTTTTCGCGTCTGTGCCCAAAATTTTTCCATATCGTCTTCTTGATTAACGTCAAGATATGCTATGGGATAAAGCTCTATTTCGTTATTTGCCTTATCATCTGGAGGTGTGATGTTTCTTTCGCCCTCAAAGCACGATGCTACAAAAGTAAGCATACTAAATGCGATGATAATGCCAATAAATTTTTTAATAATATTTTTCATTTTATTGTCTACCTCTTTTTTATAATGTGTTAATATGCAGCTTATCCAAATCATATTCAGCGGAAATCTTTATTCTGTTGTTGCTCAAATAATTAGTTGAGGTAAGCATTTCTCCGTTAGAAACTATATTATCGAGGTATAAATCATTTATAAAGCAGTTTTCATTATCATACGTTCTCAAATTTAAGAAATAACTGTAATTTCTTTTGGCCGTAATATTTTTAAAATAAATATCTTCTACCGTGCCATATCCTGCACCCTGTCCGCCGCTTCCGCCTATAAAGACATTAAGCAGCGCATTATATGTAGTATAAACCTCAATATTTTCAAATTGAATATCATATATTTTGGCTCCTATCCTGTTGCCCATTTGAATCACGCAAATTCCAAGATGGTTTGACCATGTACCAAGTGCAAAGCCTACACTACAGTTTTCAAATCTGACATTTTGGGTATCTTGATTGGATTCGTATATACAGCCATATGCAACAGCTTTATCAGTCCATGCTGCATTGTTCCTAAACAAAACATTATCAGTATAACCTGTATGCGTTGTTGACTTTGTTTCAAAAGCATCATCTCCTGTTCTTATAAAGCTGTCCTCTACTATTGCATTTTTGCAGTCAGAAAGCATAATACCGTCAGCATACATACGGTATCCAAATATCAAACAATTTTTAACACTAATTCCTTCACAATCATTAAAACATAAAGTCCAAGTCTGAGAATTGATTATAGTTATTCCTTCAAACAAAATGTTGTCTACTTGACTAAAATTTAACCCAGACTTGTTATTATTATAGCCAGGTTCGCTTCCGCAGCATGCAGAATAATCTACAAGCCCTCTGCCTGTTACGACCACGTTATTAGCTTTGCTAGCTGTAATTGAACTTGTAACATAATCTGGATTGGGCAGAACCTTTAAATATGCACCTTGTTCTAAGTACAAAATACTGTCAGACGGCAAATATATGCTATCTATTGTATATCTTCCTGATTTAAAATAATATACGTTATTGGGCACATTAAAAATAGTTTCTGTCGTATAATCGCCAGGTTCTATATATCTTGTCCCATAACCATCAGGTACAACTAATTCCTGTTTTGAAGCAACCATTATAGTCAAAGCTTCTTCATGGCTCTTATTGAATACAAAAGAAAAATTACCTGTTTTATTAATAGTCGCTGTAACCTTTTCTCTATTAATTTTGGCTTCAATACCGTGGCTTTCAGGAAGAACAACAACTTCAGGCGAAGAGCCCTCTAATACGCTTGAGCTTGATAAAATAGTAATTTCTGTATTCAAACTAAAGTCCGCAGTTTCGTCAAATACATCAACATCAACGTATGAAAAAGAATGAATTCCGTTGGCTATCCTTGTGGCATATACGGGTATAGTTACTCCATTAATTTTCATTATATAATAAGGGCTTATTATAATCCCATTTTCAACAGGAAGATTAGAAACTTCGCTCGCATATAAGTCGATATCATTTATAGTATTAATATCTTGATATATCGTAGGAACAACATCACAATTAATATTTTCTTTAGTTTCATTACATCCTATAGCTAAAGTATTAAGCATTATACCCACCAATAATATACTAAAAATTTTTATTTTTTTCATTTTCGCCCTCTCTTAAATCTTTTTTATCATTGTTTATTTGTTAGGTTTTTTAGGATTTTATAGAACCTATCATGACACCTTTAACAAAATATTTTTGCAGGAAAGGATAAATGCACATAATAGGAAATATAGAAACTACAATCATGGCTGCATTTTGCCCTTCGGCAAACAAAAGCGATGTATCTATCGGACCTCCGTTTCCATAACCTTCAGATTGAGCATTACTCAAAACATTTCTTAGTTCTAACGCCAAGGGGTAAAGATCAGTATTCCTAGTTAAAAAAATTGACGGCCAATACCAATCATCCCATTTTGCAACAATGTAAAACAATGCAACAGTCGCAAGCCCCGCTTTTGACAAAGGAACAATAAATTGCAGCAAAATCCTAAATTCGCTTGCGCCGTCAAGCTTGCATGATTCTACTATGCTGTCAGGCACCTGCGAAAAAAAGTTTCTCAAAACTATCATATTAAATGTATTGATACCAAAAGGAATTATCAGGCACAAATAATTGTTAACACCTATCAAGTCTTTAACAGTAAGGTAAAACGGAATAAGTCCTCCTCCAAAGAACATAGTCAAAATAATAAAAGTGAAAATTACTTTTAGTCCTGGGACATCTTTTTTTGTAAATGCGTATGCACCTAAAGAAGTCAAGACCAGAGAATAAAGGGTACCCACGATAGTAACTACTAATGAATTAAAAAATGCTCCGCCTACTCGACCTTGAAAAAATATGAGCTTATATGCTTCGATATTAAAGTTATGCGGAAAAACCATGAGCGATGCATTAAGAAAGTCAGCTTTTGAAGAAAAGCTTGTCAATACTACATATATAACAGGAAAGATGCATAATACTGCAAATAACCCAATAATAAGATAATTTATATAGTCAAAAGGCTTTAGCCTGTTTTTATTGACCTTTCTTATATTTCTGTCTGTTTTTATTATATTGTTTATTGTATTATTTTTTATCATCTATAAACCTCGTTTAATCCAAAGAATACATGCTATAACCGCTTAATCTCTTAGTTATAAAATTACCCATAATTAATAGAGTAAAATTGATAACATTTTTAAACAGTCCAATTGCTGTTGCAGTCTCAAACTGTCCTTTTTCTACACCCAGCCGGTAAAGCATAGTATCTATTATGTCCGCAACATCGTATATTACGGGGTTATACAAATTATAAACTGAATCAAAGCCTGCATTCATTATATTACTGAGCTGCATAATAAGCATTATTGCAATTATAGGCAATATACTAGGCAATGTAATATGCAACATAAGCCTAAATCTTTTACATCCGTCAATACTTGCAGCTTCATAAAGCGTAGGGTCAATACCAGAAATGGCTGCAATATAAATAACTGTTCCCCACCCTGTGCTTTTCCAAATTTCACTCAATATCAAAATAGGATAAAAGTACTTTGAAGTTGTTAAAAACTGTATTCGTGATCCGTCGAACATTGCTAGAATATTATTAACAATACCGTAATCATAAGAAAGTGCAGTTTTTATGAGACCGCCTATAATTACCCAAGAAATAAAGTTGGGAAGATAAATCATTGTCTGTATAGTCTTTTTATAAGACTTATTTTTAAATTCGTTCAAAAACAATGCAAGAATGATTGGCGCAGGAAAACAGCACGCTAATTTTAACGCACTAATAAGTAGAGTATTGGTGATAGCCCGACTCATATCAGGATGAGCAAAAAGTTTTTTAAACACATTCCAGCCCACCCAAGGACTTCCCCATATACCCATAGTATGTCGGTATTTCTTCCATGCCAAAACTATTCCTGACATAGGCAAATAATTGAATAAAAGGTAAAACAAAACAACAGGAATTAACATAATATAAATTTGCCTGTTCACCTTTATTCGATGAATTAATAGTTTTGCCTTCTTACCTCTGTCCTTTTTTAATATCTTTTGTGCCATAATTACCACGCCTTAATTTTGTGTATTAATTTTAATATTCATAGAAGGTGACCAGTTGTTATTAGCATCCAAAACACTAATAATACTGCTGTCGTTAATATCCTCTTGTGTTATTGTGTGTTTCCCAAAAACAATATTATCTAGATACACCTGACCCAGTCGGCAGTTTTGTGAAATTGAAATCCTCACAGGCAAACCGTAACAGGTTTTGGAAGTAATGTTCTTAAAAAATAAATTTTTCGCCTGTCCGCCTTCAGTGCCGTCTCTATCATTCAAGTGTATATTAATCAAAGCACATTCATTTTTAAACACTTCTATATTCTCAAAATGAATATTTTCCCAAACAGCAGCTTTATTATCGCCCATTTGAACGACTACACAGCCAAGACGCTCTGTCCATGTAGGCTGAGCATATCCTACTGAGCAATTTTTAAATGTAATATTTTGAGCTTTGTTATTAGCCTCATAAATTGCACCAAACGCGCTAGCCTTATCTGTCCAAACAGCTATATTCTGATAAGTGACATTATCTGTAAAGCAATCGTCTTTATTACTAGGTCCTGTTGATTTTATTTCTGTTGCATCATCGCCTGTTCTTAAAAAACAATTTGATGCACCGCTGTCCTGACAATCAGACAGCATGATACCGTCAGAATATGTCCGATATCCAAAAAACATACAATTATTTATATTTACATTTTTGCTGTAAGTAAAACAAAGCGTCCAGTTATTGGAATTAATAGAAACTATACCGCTAAACTCAAAATTATTGACTTGAAAAAAATCAAATGCGCCCTTTGTTTTCTTGTCTCCGCCTACGCATGCTGAAAAATCAACTAGACATCTGCCGATTATCTTAATGTTGTTAGTTTCTCTGCTTATAAATGCCGATACATAATCATTAATAGTGTTTTGGTATATTTCTATATAACATCCACGTTCAAAGTAAATTATAGAATTTGACGGTATGTTTATGCTGGTAATTTTATATCTTCCGCTTTTAAAGTGGTACACTGTTTGACCTTGTGTAAAATTGAGGTCTTGTGCTGTATATTCTCCTGGTTCTATACTTTGAGTAACATAATCTTTGGGTACTTCAAGTTCTTGTTTATTTGATACAAAAATCGTCAAGGCTTCGCTGTTGGGATCATTGTCAAAAGAAAATGAAAAACTTCCCAAAGAAGTTATCTTTGTTTTAACAACGTTGTTAGCTATGCTTGCCTTAATATTAGAACTCAAGGGCAGTACATCAACTCTATTGTGTGCGTTATTTAAATTGAGCGTTACATTAAGCAAAATATCGCTGCTTTCAACATCTATCCATGCAAAGGAATGAATGCCATGGGTAACTCTTGTTGAATAAACAGGCACATTGATGTCATTAACCTTCAAAGTATAATAGGGGCAGATGACTGTACCATTTTCTAAGGGATCATCATTGCTGATGCCGTTTTTTACTACCTCTGAAGCATATGCATTCATATCTGCAACCGCCTTTACATCAGAAAACTCAACAGCAGCAATTTTAGAATTATTTTTACTGCAGCCTATAAAAGAACTAAAAATTGTTGAAAATATAACCAAACTCAAAAATATAAATATCGTTTTTTTCATTAGTAACCCCTTTATAAACCTTATCCCAACAAATAAGTCATATCATAGACTTTGCTTGCATTTTAACAAGCAAAGTCTTTTGATATTTCTCTTTTGTATATCCTCTTCTTTTGTAAGAACTATTTACTAGCTGTTTTTTTCTTTTTCATTATAAATATTACAGCAACTGTTCCTGCAGCTATTACAGCCAAAGATCCAAACACTATACCAAGAATAAGTCCAAGATTACTGCCGTTGTTATTTGCTATTTTTACATATTTTGCATATACAGTTATGTTTTCAGGGTTTTCATAATCCAAAGCTGCAAATTTTTGAGTTAATGCCTCATCTGTATACCAGCCTTCAAATTCATACCCTTCTTTGTTAAAATCAGAAAGAACTTCAGCACCGTTATAAGTATAATTGCTTGAACCAAGTACGGTTTTTCCTTCCATATATGTTATGGCGTACGCAGTCTTATGAGATTCGACTATGATGCAGGCTCCGCCGCTAAAGGATACTTCGTATTCACCACCAATTTCTTCCTGTTCCATTTCATACCATACAACGCTATCTAAGGTACTATGTTCTTTTACATTTACTCTGAATGTTACGATATGTATTCCGCTGTCTATTTCACTTCCAGGAGTAAATGCCTGTCCATCAAGTTTTATTCCTGTAATTGCTACAAGATTATTATCATAAGCAAAATCAACTGTATAACCGTAATTTGTTTCTAAATACAATTGATTGATATTGGCAAATTGCGATTGTATATAACCGTTTAATTTGTTTCCAGAACTCATCCAAGCTACATCAGCTTTTACAGAAGAACCGTCATTAAGTGTTACATTAACTTTTTGAGGAAGCACATTAGTAATAATGTTGTTCAATGTATTTACATCAGTAACATTAAGGTTAAGACCTGTTGTATCTATAGGGTCAACACTTTGTATGTATTTTGCACCCTCAAATGTTGCAGAATTTCCTTGAAAAAGCTGTTGTGCATTGTTTGCATTTAATGCAACATCAAACACTTTACAATCCTTAATATCTGCAGTAGCAAATTGTGTAGCTGCAGAGCCGCTAATCATGCATTGAGCTCCCAAAGTAAATGCATATGGGTCTTGTTCATAAGAAAAGGCAACATTTTCAACTTTTTGTTCTAGAACAGAGACACCATCAACATAAACCGTGATTGTTTTTGAAGCATAGTCAGCAGATACCAAAACTGTAGTCCAATCAGTTGTATCCTTGGAAATTAAAACGCTGTTTTGCTCCATGTATTGTTGACGCTCTTGCTCGGTTTCGCCTGGAACTGATGAAAAATCCAAGACTTGAATTTCTATGCTGTTTTTCCAAGGAGTAATTTGAAAAGCGTTATTATATCTACCTAGAGCCAATACATAATGATTGCCAATGTAAGTAGTGTTATCTCTTCTAAACGTAATCTCAACAGAATAAGAATACTTTATTAAATCTGAAAAGTCTTTGCCTGTTTGACCAAGTTCAGGAGCATATAAACAAGCTCCTGCGTTACCGCCCTGACCTTCTTCATCTCTTAAGCTTGTTAATTGAAGATAATTATCCTCACCATCTTGTAAAATTTTTATTGCATCTGCATTGGATGTATTTAACTTTTTTAAATCATACTTTCCCATGCTATCTTTTCCAGGATTGCCTTGGTCGTTGAATTCATACCAAGCAACTGGAACAATTTCTTCATCCGCTGCTTTTACAATATTGTTAGCCTGAAAATTTGGTATACTAATCATAGCAATCAAAAATGCTATACATAATCCTAACACCGTTATTTTTTTCATACTTAATCTCCATCTTTTGTTTAAATTCATACTTTCTGAGCTTTGCCTGAAGAAATATAATCGTTATAAGACTCAAACATAGTTGCTCCGTTGTAATCGTTTTTGTATTTCTTTACAAAAGTATTCCAAGCACTTTTAAAATTAGTAGACACATTATAAATCTGATCCCAACCAAAAGTCTTTGCATCATATGTCCAGTTATTTAAACTATGATATATCTTTTTATTGTCAAGCACCATATTTGCCATATTTGTTTCAAAGTAATCTACGCAACCTTCGTAATACTCCATAACTGCTTCTGTCTGCAAATCAGGATAATCAGATTTATATGTATTAGCAGCTGAGCGTTGCTGACGATTAATAATAATTTCAGCATTGGTCTGCGTTGTTGCGTTATATGCTGATGTCCACCATGTTAATGCATAAAGCATAGAAGCCGTATCATAAACTTGAATTCCATAATTGATGCCTTGTTCGTTAGCATCAAGTAATGAAGTTTTTTTGCCTTGTTCATCTTCTGTATAATGCTCATCCTTTACCCCATATTGCATTAAACTGATGCCTTCTTCGCTGCAAAGATATTCATAAAGTTTTAGACACTTTCTAATGCGAGCAGAACTCATTCTTGCATTAATACAAAATCCCTGCCAATAACCTGTATCACCTGCACCACCCCAAGCGCCGTCTCTTCCAGCAGGAGGGTCACACATAAGGATTTTGGCAGTAGCCTCTTCTAATGTACACTTGTCTATATCCATAATGCCGGAAACAAAAACATTAAGCCAGTTATGAGCATAAACCATACCTACTTTTCCCTGCATAAATCTGCTCTGTTTGGTTCCGTTATCTGCAGTTATGGAATCAGTTGACATATATCCTTCAGCCATTAATCTGTTTAAATAATTGGTAGCATGCATAGCTTCTTCTGTTATATCACTCATAACATAGCTATCAGTTGCTTCATCATAGACAAATTGTTCCCAACCAGTTCCAAAAGATATATAAAGCCAAGAATCCATATCTTTATTAGCTTCTGACATGTATCCATAAGTATCATTTGCACCATTATTATCAGGATCGTACAATGTAAATGCTCTGCTCATTCTATAAAAATCTATAAGATCCTTTGGTTCTCCAAATTGCCATTGTTCTCTTAATTCAGCAGTCATTTCGCTTGTAGAAGATATAACTCCTTCCGATACTAAGACTTCATCAAGTTTTTCGTTAAGGTTATCAATCCAATCTTGACGAATATACAATGATTTTTCATTTTCCCATTTCGAAGGAATAAACCACATTTTTCCTTCAGAATATGATATGTTCTTTTTCATATATTCAAACTGTTTCAAATAATCATACAAATTAGGATAGTCATTCTTGGTGTCTTCATTAACCCAATCGGAAATAGCTATGATATCTCTTTCGCCTATCAAGCTTTCAAAAAATGAAGGGCTACCTGGACCTTCTGTCAAAAATAAATCAGGTAAGTCCATGTCAGACTGCCTTAGCTTTAGCTGCTGCTCCCACGTTTCACCTGCGCCTGATTCTGCAATAATATCACAATTAATTGCAGATTTTAATTTAGAATAGATTGGTGAATTTTGAGTACGTGCATTATTAAAGGCCGCCCAGTCGTTTTTAAAAATAGTAATAGATGAAATATCTGCATCCGTTTCGTCCTCATAATCTTCCGAACCGCTGCCAGCACCAACACAGCCTATGATGTTCAAACATATTAAGGCACATAAAATAAAAGTAAAAAATTTTTTTAGTCTTTTCATCAATAAACCTCCTCTTTGGTTTAAAACATTAACGGTTAACGCTTTATGCAATCATAAAGCAATGATTGCATAAAGCAATAACCTAAAAATTATATAGTTTTTTTATTTAAATACGCAAAACATACCAAAAGCATTATAGCTCCTAACAAACCAATTGAGTTTGAACAACCTTTATTTTTAGTAAATTCAGCGTCTATTATAGCTTCCCCATCTACCACAAAAGTATAAATTCCATCAACTGCTTGTATTTCTTCTCCGTTTATATACACCTTGGAAACTGTGTAACCTTTTTGTGCGTTAACACTAATTATTATAGTTTCACCCTTTGCAGCATTAGGTTTGCTGACTGTTATTGTTCCGCCTGTTATTTCAGAATCTACTATTAAGGCGTAAGTAATTTTTTCAAAGCTTACCTCAACTGCGGAATCTCCGTCAATTTCAAATGAATAAATGCCTTCAACTGGTTCAATTACCTCACCGTTTACCTTTACTTGTTTTACCTTGTATCCTTCCTCAGATGTCAATGTAAGGGTAACAGTTTCACCATTTTTTCCGGAAACTTTATCAGCAGTTGCGGAACCGTTATTGCCTACAATCAAATCGACATTATAAACAGCTTGTGCAAATTCAGCAGTTACTTTAACATCTTGAGATAAGACGACTTTATAAACCTTATTTTCAGGTAGTATCTGCACACCATTAACAAATATCTTAGTGAGTGTGTAATGCTCATTAGGAATCGCAGTTATTACTATTTCGGTTCCTACAATACCTTCTGAAGATGACAAGTCTATTGACCCATTACTGATTTCGCCTATTGTCACCTTATAAATAACATTTTCAAAAGTTGCTGAAATCTCAATATCACTATTAGTAATTTTATAAGAATATACTCCATTTACTGGCTGTATTTCTGTACCATTAACAAGAATAGAATCAATTTTGTAATGATTGTTGGGAGTAGGTGTTATTACTATAATATCATCTGTCAATCCATAGGTTGATGATGCTGTTACATTACCGTTTTCAATTCCGCTAGCAATAGTAATCGCATAAGAAAGTGATACAGTAAGCTGCTCAGATACACTGATACAGTTATCTGTTGCAACGGCAACTCCAAGACCCAACGTGTTTACATATCCTTCCAACACAAAAGTATCCATGTCAATGTCAGTCCAAACAACAGGTACATCAACTATGCTAGAATCGGATAAAGTACCCGAAACAGTTGCATTATTAATTTTGGAAAGCATTTCTTCCTTTGTCATATTATTATACAGCTCGCTCTCAGAAATCTTTTCGCCTTCAAAACTAACAATAAAACCCACTTCTGATAGATAAGCACTGCTAGCAAGATTATTACTTTTGATTATTCCTGTATTATTAAGTGCATTAATTTGATCTGCAGTCATGGCAAAACTATAAACCATTACTTGCGAAAATGTAATTATTCCGCTGTTATCTGTTTGCTTGCCGCCATCTTGATTAGCTCCGCCCAAAGTAAAGGTTGATTGTGAACCAGCAGCACTTAAAGTATAGTCCTCTGGTAAAGCAACTGTCCTTTTTAGGGTGTTGTTAACATAAGCAAAGAGTTGATTGTTACTTGCGTCTACAACCATATCAACTTGATATTCGCTACCAGCAACAAGTTTTACAATGTCTTGCTCCCACCAATCACTTCCTGTTGCACACATACGAAGATTGCCATCTTGAACAAATAAGTTTAAACCCTGTTTTGTTGAGTGAGCATAGTAATCATCAATAGAAAAAATACACCACCAAGCATTGCTTGATAATTGATCAACAGTAAACTTCAAAGAGATTGTCGCATTATTCAAATAATCGCTAAAATCCTTTCCGTCATTGTCGGCTGTGGCGTACAAAAGCCCGTCAGCAATTTTTGCTCCATTTTGTGTTTTGGTGACATTGTAAGCTGTTAAATCAAAATTGCCTTCAATATCTTTTCCAATTTCTGATTCAGTATTGTTTACAAAATCAAATTTTACAACGGGTTTTATTTCAACAACGTTTTGTAAAACAGAAATCTTTGCTCTTGCCTTTATGCCAGCAGGATTAATAACATCTGTAATATTACCTTCCAAATAAGTTTCATTATCTTGAGTTATTACATTGTCCCACTTAACAGTAGCTTTTCGTGTTGTTTCATCAGACATTGTAACATCAATTAAACTGCTATTAGGAGCAACAGCTAAAATCTGCTCTGTTGTGGATCCAGCTTCTACTTGAACTTGACCTGACATATCAACATTGCCTGCTGTAACCATAACGGTAACATCATCAGCTGTCAAAACATCATTTGTATTATAAGCTGTTACTTCATTTTGAGTCATAGCAAACGGATAAATCTTCACATTGCCAATTGAGCCATTATAAGGATTTCGTACTGTATCGTCCCAAACAGTTGCACCACCTATAGCAAAGCGCATATTGGTATCATTTAAATTCCAATTTTCAGGTAAATCATACTCAAAATCACTTTTTACCCCGTCAACAAAAATAGTAATCTTTCCGCCAAGTTGAGCACTTAATAATATTTTATATGTTGTTCCTTCTTGCATCTGAGCAACCATAGGGCCCCAATAACCGTCATTAGAAGTATCAGTATCGTGAGTACAAAAACGCAAGTCATATCCGTTATTAACGGTAAACCAGCAAAATTTTGTAGCTGTCCAATCATTCCAACTAAATCCTATAGGCATTGACCACTCAGTATTGGATTGGGGGGTTATCTCAAACGCTAATGAAAAATTTGTTAGCTTTTCGCTAATATCGTTATCTTCATTAGATACACTCAGTTTACCTTCAGAAAAGGCTGCTCCGTAAGAATTCTGAGTTACAGTTCCATATGATTGCAAATCATAATTGCCCATTGTATCTTTTCCAAGGTTTAAAGAATCTGCAAATTCATACCAAACTAATGGGTCAATAGTTTCACCAGAAGCCATTACAGGCATTAACATAAAATTAATTGTAAAAAGGGACAATAGTGAAAGTAATAAGACTAGACATGTCAGTCTTTTTTTAAAAACCTTTGACATCAAATTTCCTCCATCTTTTGTTAATATCCAAGTGCAACAAAGCAAGCCTTGAATTATATGCCTCATATCACTTTCACAGTATACCTTTTTAAAAGTTTATGTCCATAGTCTTTTTTAATAAAAAGTCATTATTTCGTTCTTTATATGCGAAATTAAATATTGATTTTTTGTTTTTTGTATGCTAAAATCAATACAAATGTCAAACTTTGTATCATTTAAAAATCTAAAAAACGCTGTTTTGGAGCCTATTTCTTATTACATAAAAGGCTTTAACATAGGGTTTTCTATGGATATGCATCAACATACATATTTTGAGATTATGTATGCATATAAAGGCAGTTTTATTTTTGAGGTTTTTGAAGATGAAAATTCATCATCAAAAGATATAAAATCATACGAAGTCACTGCAGGTCAATTTATATTTATTGATGCAATGACTTTTCATAAAATTAAGATAACTTCTTCAAAAGATGTAATCATTTATAATATAGAGCTTGAAATCAAAAAAAATGACCAATATAATCCTTTTAATATAAACGACATATTGCCCATAAAATACGACATGCTTATTAAAAACAGTGGACTCAAAACCGTTGCAAATGAAGATAAGTTTATTATTTTATCCGATATAGAACAAGTTGATGTTTGCATGAAAAACTTGATAATTGCCTTATCGTCCAAAATAACTTCTCTTGAAATGGCGGTTAATGTACAATGTCTTTTGATTTCACTATTTATGGAGATTTCAAAATGTGCTAATAATACTGTTTCAGGAACAATATCTTATATCAAAAGAGCCAATAAATATATTATTAAGAATTTTACATCAAAAATATCAATAGATAATATAGCCGAATACGCAGGTATTAATAAGGCATACCTGCAAAGGCAATATAAAAAATATAATAATCAGACTATATTGACCACCATTAATCAACTAAGAGTTCAAAAAGCTTGCCAACTTTTAAGATCTTCCAATATTTTAATTGACGATATAGCAAAGCAAGTAGGCTTTAGCCGCAAAGAACAACTTTACTATGTTTTTAAAGGTTTAATGGGCATCTCACCTTCCAAATATAGAGATACTTATATTCAAAGTGAAATTGACCATCATTATCATTCTTATATTTCCAATGCTATCTCTGTTGATGACTAGAGAAGCAACTAATTTTCTTCGGTTCTATGATAAATATGGTGGTTCCGCATTAATTCCAAATTCCTTATACAGTCTATCAGGTGAGCAGTTAGCAACACACTGCATATCATATATTCCATACTTTTCAAGCCTTCGGGCAATCCCCTTTGCGACCTGCCAAAAGTCTGTTATAGGTGTATGATTCCATAATAAATTTCTATATAACTTTTCATCTAGATAACCGATACGGTCTGAGCATTTTTTTGAGATGATATCCAAAGCAATCTTTGCAAGATACAGATTTGTGCCAATGCCCACAGTAGAGGGAATCATCGTCTTTTCAGCTATTTCATCTATCAACATTTTGGCAAACTCTTTAGGGGTTTTCTTATAAATCTTGAGGTAATCCGTTGCATCAATAAAGGATTCATCTATTGAATACACATGAATATCCCGTTTATCAATATACTTTAAATAAATCGAATAGATATCAGCAGCATATTCAATATACTTTTTCATTCTAGGTAATGCCGTAATGTACTTTATATTCCTAGGTATTTCAAAAATACGGCAGCGGTTCTTAACACCCAACGCTTTCATCTTAGGCGATATCGCCAAGCATATTGCTCCGCTACCCCTAGACGGATCTGCAACCACAAGATTAGTCTCAAACGGGTTAAGCCCTCTTTCTGCACACTCGACACTCGCAAAAAATGATTTTGCATCTATACAAAAATATATTCTCTGCTTTTCCATGTCACTATCCTTCTTTTCTTAAATCAATTATTTGCCATATTGTAACACCCTAAACATATGTTTGTCAATAGGAAGTTTTTGGCAGTTAACAAGGAAAAAGGGCTTAAAACCCCTTTTAACATGAAAATCATATAGTAAATCAGAAGACTTATTTTTAATTCTTTTTATCAAAAGATTGTTCTTATCTTCATTTTTATTTTAAAAACTATATTTTTTTCATCTCCATCCCATTATTTAGTTCGAACACAATATTCTCTTTATCATATACATGTACCTTATGAACAAGCCTTAAGAATATATCTTTATCAAATTTAGTTGCTTTCTTTTCTTTTTCTAAATAAGCTGTTATTTCTTCTTGCTGAATCTTATTCTGCTGTATTCGACCTGCCATATTCTTGAGCTTTTCTCTTTGTATGAATAACTCATCCAATCTTTCCATTATGTTTTTAGATTCTTCATTAATCATTTCGCTTTTTTGCTTTTTTGTTATCTCCATCATTTGGCTTTGCATCTTTTGGATCTCAATTTCAATTTCTTTTAAACAATCTTCATCTTTTGATATATCAGACTCTTCACATATAGATTCCTTCATCGTTGACCATATATCGGATAAAATCTTATCCTTGTTTTTAAGCGTATCGTTTAATTTGGTTATGAACAACTCTTCAAGGTAACTCTCTTTTAACGGCTTTTGCGGACAGTTGTTTTTGCCTAAGTCAAGGTGTGTTATACAGCTCCAATAGTGCGTTCTCTTCCCGTTATATATATGGTTATGTCTTCGAAACCTTGCTCCGCATATCTTGCATTCTATCTTACCGCTGAAGGCATACTGTTCTGAGTATCTGCCCCTGCCCGTTCCCTTTACAGTACGAAGGCTGTTTCTTCTTTTCATCTCAGCTTGAGCTGCATTCCAGGTTTCTCTGTCTATTATCCCAGGATGGTTATTTTCTACATACCGCTGTTCAGCCTGACCTGTATTCTTGACTCTTTTTTCGCTTAAGAAATCCCTTTTATATGTCTTTTGCAGTATGG
>CALAYY010000217.1 GCA_937895465.1 uncultured Clostridia bacterium
GCCCGTAATGCCTAAAACTCCCGGAGAAAGCGCACAAAGTGATGAAGTTATCATAGCGTCATCTTGTTCATTATCCATATGACGGGTTATAATAAGATTGTCAACAGCATTAGGACCCAAAGAATCCGCCGTCATGTGTCTGTTTCCCAGTCCAACTACCAATACTGCATCGTGTTTTGAACGGCCTATGCAGTCAATAACAGCTTGTGAAATCATCTTAGCAACATAATGTAAAAAGTCAGGCTCTTTTTGATAAAAGTCTTTTGCCTCAATCGTTATGTACTTACCCTTAGGCTTGCCAAAATTTTTTGAGCCTTGAATATTTAGGATATCCACATCAAACCTTTTGATGCCGAAATTATGTTTTGATTCTTTGATTTTGATGTTCGGGTCTTTTTGATTGGTTAAGACCGATTCATACGCCATGTCTGTTCTAAAGTTCATAACAACTAATAGTTTGAATCAAAAACCCTAATATAATCCTTGCCTAAAAAATTTAATTATGATAAAATGTTACAGGTATTTTAAAGAAGGAGATTTCATTGTGCCTAATATAAAGTCAGCAATCAAAAGAGTTAAGGTTACCGAAAAGAAAAATCTGAGAAATAAAGCTGTAAAATCAGAAATAAGTACATTTATCAAAAAGTTTAATGCGGCTATTAATGCCAATGACCCTGCTGCTGCAGAGGCCATGCTTCCCCAGGTTTTTTCTGCTATTGACAGTGCTGTATCTAAGGATGTTTTACACAAAAACAACGCAGCCAACAAAAAATCTGCACTTGCCAAAAAGCTGTCTGATCTTAAGAGCGGAAAACTGGTTATTGCCGCTACTATAGACAACAAGACCCGTATAGCAGAAAAGAAAGCCAAAGAAGAACAAGAAAGACTTGAAGCCAGAAAAGCAAGAGAAGAAATGCGTGCACAAAAAGCTGCTGAAAAGGAAAAAGAAGCTAAAACTTCAAAAAAGACCAAAAAAGCAGATAAAGAAGAAGTAAAAGCTGAAGTCAAGACAGAAGAAAAAGCAGCCGCACCTAAAAAGGCTAAAAAAACTGAAACAGAAAAAACTGAATAACATTAACAATGTATGTTTAAAGCCCTTGAAAAATCAAGGGCTTTTTGATATAGAAAAATTTAAGAATAATCAAATCACGCTGACCAAAATCACAAGACCAAAAATTGATAGGCTCAACAGCATAATTGCAAACACCGCTTCCATATGCTTGTTGCGGATAATTTGTTTTACAGCAAAAAATGCGCCTATTGATAAAGCAACAATTTCAAGAGACAAAAACAGGCTATAGACAAGATTATAGTTTGCCTTAGAGGTGCTGTATAAAAAATAAATCATAAACAAGTAAAGAATAAACAATGACAAGATGGAAAAGCTTACCGCAACAGCATTATAAATATTATCACTCTTAGTTTTTTCCTTCATCATATCACTACTCTCTTTTTATTTTTTAAACTTCTTGTAATCTAATATTACGATATAATATATTTTATGTCAATATGCCTTTTTATAGTTTGTGTAACAATTTTACCAATAATTCATAAAAAGCTCTCTTTAGCACAAGAGAGCTTTTTTATTATTTTACAAAAGCGTTATAAATTGCCTCTATCGCTTTTTCAAAGTCGCTGTTATCAACACCGACTATTATGTTAAGTTCGCTGCTGCCCTGATCAATCATTTTTATATTAATCCCTGCCTGATACAATGCTCCAAACAGCTTGGCAGCTGTACCTTTTCGCTTACTCATGCCGTGTCCTACTGTGGCTATCATACTCAAATGCTCCAAAACTTCTATATGGTCAGGATTGAGTATAGCTTGAAGTCTTGCCAGAACATGGTCAAGCTTGCCCTCCAAATTACAGCTTTCTATAACCAAACTCAATGTATCTATACCTGTAGGCATATGCTCAATTGAAACATCGTAGTGTTCCAAAACTGAAAGTGCTTTTCTTGCAAATCCAAGTTCACCGTTCATCATTGATTTTTCTATAAAGATTGCCGTAAAGTCTTTTTTACCAGCAATACCTGTTATTATCCTGCCGTTTTGACCTACATAGTCTTTTGAAGGGACTATCATAGTACCGCTGTTTTCAGGCTCAAAGGTGTTTTTGATATTGATAGGAATATCTGCACGCCTTACAGGAAAAATAGATTCCGGATGCAAAACTGTTGCACCCATATATGAAAGCTCACGCAGTTCCTTATATGTAAGAACATTGATTTTGGCAGGGTTTTGTACGATTCTTGGGTCACACATCATAAAGCCGTTGACATCTGTCCAATTTTCGTATAAATCTGCTTTTATAGCTCTTGCAATAATAGACCCCGTTACATCTGAGCCGCCCCTAGAAAAAGTGCATATTGCCCCATCAGGAGTGCGTCCATAAAACCCAGGCACTACCACACCTGTGTTTTTCATCTCATTTAAAACTTTTGAAACATAGTCATTGGTGTATTCGGAATCAAATGTTTTGTCAGGAAAAAACTTAATAATATCTTGGGCATCTACAAATTCATATCCCAATACTTTTGCAAATACTATCGCCATAAGATATTCTCCGCGGCTTGCAGCATAATCCTTGCTTGCACCGTTATCAATATTAAGCAAGATTTTGGCAAACTTTTCGGTCAAATCAATATCCAGTCCCAAATCCTTTATAATGTTATTAAAACGATTTTCAACTTTTGAAAAAACTGTTTTACATGAAGCGCCCTTTTTGACTGTCTCATAACAGTTAATTAACATATCTGTTATCTTTTCTTCACCGTTAACTTTGCCGGGGGCGCTTACTATAACAAATTTTCTCATTGGGTCTGACTTTACGATATTAGCGGATCTTATGATGCTTGAAGCATCTGACATAGAAGTGCCGCCAAACTTACATACTTTCATATTATATCTCCAAAAATATTAATATCTATTCAACCTTACATTACGATAAGGAATATAAAAAAATAATATCATAAACTTAAGAAAATTGGATAGAAATAATTATAAAAAACTATAAATATTTATAAACTATTATTACTTTATATATTTCGCTTCCAGATAATATCTTTTTTCGGTTGCCTCTCCTATAGAAAAACTCTTTTTGGGCAATACCTTGCGTGCTGCCAGTGCTTCAAAGAAATTTTCTTTTTGAATAGGAGGCAGCTTTATCCCCAATGAATCTGGAACTGAAGAAACTATCTCTCTCAGATTGTCATCGCCATGTACATAATCAATTATAATACTTTCATCTTCAAGCTTAAGATCATCCAAAAACTTTTGAACGCCTTCTATTGCGTCCATAGGGTCAGAAGGAATATGCATGTTTAGAGTTTCATTAGAATTGAATATAACCTCAGTAATACCTTTTTCAATTAAAAATTCATTTTTTAATGCAGAAAGAACTTTTTTGATATCAATGTTTTTTATTACTCTGTGAATAGGATGAAAATTAAGCCCCTCATTATAAAGATTGGCAATCTCAACAAGAGCAAATCTTGCAGGATGGTTTTCTCTTTCACTTTCGGGAAGCTCTCTTTTGATATTATTCCAATTAACCTTGGCTGTTGCAAGAGAATGATTGCCATCGCCTACCGCTAAGCAAAACACTTCACATGATTTGCATGTCTTTTGCATAGCTTCCAAAGTAGATATTTTTTTGAAAGATTCCAAAACTTTTTGAGGGTTTTTGACCTCGTAGCCCTTTATATGCCCTCCGCCTTGATTAAGTTCAAAATCATATATAAGCTCTTTTTCTTCGCTCTTATATGCCGACTCTATGACCGTAAAATCAGGGTCACTTAACAGTAACATAGTATGAGGCAACTCTAGCGGTGCTTTTTCTCTTATCTTTACTCTAGGCGGAATACGCTCCAAAATAGTCCTTTCCGAAGCTCTTATAAGCGAATTTTCAGAAACATTAAAGCTGTATTTTTCAAGATCAACAGCAACAACAAGCCCTAAGCGCTTTTTTGAGTATGGTGTGGAACGCTCTACCAAAATCATGCCTGACTGTATAACTTTGAAGATATTATCATCTATGTACTTCTGCATTTCTGCATTGATTTTAACAATCTTATCAGACATATTGCCGCCCAAATATACTTCGGGTAAAATTAATTTTAATGTGCTGGGCTTATCGCCGACATAATTTTTGAGCTCTTCCCAATATTTTGGTTGGGATGTAAACTGGTCGCACGCTATAACAGACCAACGTGCAAAGTCAATATTATCCTTTGGTATTAATATAGGTTTGGGTGTGATAATTGTTTCAGTATTCATAGTTTTTTTTCCTCTGTATATTAATATTATGCCAAATTATATACTAATACTCATAAAAAGCCAAAACAAAAAGCCGCATATAACTGCAAAAACCTTATATTTTATATCTTTTAAAAAGATGTTTTTTATAACTTTGACAATGATGTTATCTTTTGGGGTTTTTTGTTCCATTATTTATTTCCTTCTGCGTTTTTTCACAACAGGCTGAGGTGCGCTAAGTCCGTAAAACTCTGTTAAAGTATTATGCAGCATATCCGAATCATAATATCTTGACAGTGTTCCAGTTTTGGCTACAGAAATGACACCTGTTTCTTCCGAAACAATAATGGTCAAAACATCATAATTTTCACTGATTCCGATTGCGGCTCTATGTCTTGTCCCCAATTCTTTGGGCAGATTTGAGTCCTGTGAAAGAGGTAAAAAACATCCTGCTGCAATTATGCTGTTTCCTTTTATTATAACCGCTCCGTCATGTAAAGGCGATTTTGTATTAAAAATACTTTCAAGCAGTGCCGAGCTTATTGCTGAATTTAACTTTACACCGCTTTCTATGATATGTGAAGGCACCGCGTTGGCAACAAGCACGATTAAGGCACCTGTATTATTTTTGGCTAATGATTGAGTCGATTTTATTATCTCTGAGACAGTGTTGGAAAGTGCTTCATCGCTTACCTCAGAATTTGCCGTAAAATGACTTGAAACCTTTCTTGAGCTAATGATTTTTAGGACATTTCGCCTTAATTCCGGTAAAAACGCCAGGAAAAAAATCACAACTCCTGACACAGCGACCAAATTGGCGACATAATTTAAAACAGGCAAATACCTGGCAAAATATCTGACAAATAAATACACCGCTATTATTATGACTATGTATTTTATTGCACGCAAAGCATTTGCATTTTTTAAAAACACCAATAAGCCGTAAAAAATAAAAGCAAAAGCTATAATTTCTACAGCATCCCAGCCGTTAAAATTTTTTAAAATATCAGCAATTTTTTTTAGAAAATCCATGAAAAGCCGCCGTGTTTTTAATTGGTATATTCAGTATATACATTATCAAATATTGATAACATTTCTCTTGCTTTCATTATATCTATAACATTTTTATTCATCTTTGATGATATTTTCATAACCTTGTCATAATTACTAATATTTCCTTCTATGACTTTGGTAAATTCATCATTAAGCATAAGAGAATCTTCTTGTGTATCAATAAGCTTGATTATGTACTCAAAAAGAAAAATCATAAAATCAAATTGCACTTTCAATTAACTTTACTCCGTTTTTCTATTGTATAATTAACTTGTATAGATTATTATACTCGTATAATCCATATTTTACAATAATAAAAAAGCTAAAAATATACGATTTTATCTATAAATAGTTAAAGTTATTTGGTTTCGAACAAAATATGACAATTTATTCTCTTTTTTGCATTTTTAGTAATACATATAATTAATAGCCATCAAATGGGTTTTTATGGTCAGTTTTATTGCTGTTATTGCTCTCACCACTATTATCACCTTTTTTATTTTCGTATTCATCTCCAAATACTGCAGGAGGGACTTGTCTGATTTTTATTATAGGAACAGGATAACGGCTCATAAACCGTCTTGTCAGCAAAAAGACTATGACACCCATTATTATAAGTAAACCCAACTTTATATAAGTTACAAGATTGCCGTCTGTAAGTAAGCTATAGTCTTTTTTTTCTGCTGAACTTTTTTCCATAGTAGAAACAAAGTCCTTATCAGTAAGCGTATAATAAACAATATCCGCCGCAGAATTCATTTTTTGAATATAGGTATCGCCATAATATTTAGTTAACGTCTTTAAAGTATCGTCTGCCGTATAGATTATTGAAGGATGTTTTTCTGATTCTACCGCGCCTATTTTATTATTGGTATGCCAATTGCGTGAAAAGAAATGCACGCTGTTAATACCGCTTTTTAGAAAGTTTATGTTAGCACTATTAAGCCCGTAATGTAAATAAGGTGCCAAGGGAGTGATTGCAGTAAATGTCTTTTTATTAGAAGGCGGCAATCTCAAAGCCTTGTTATTTTTATCCGCTATGTTTTTTATAAATTTTTCGTGAACGGTTTCCAATTCATCACAATAAAGATAAAGATAATCACCGCCGCCCACACAGTCTAAGTCAATTACAAGCAATGTATTATCTCTTTCACTGGGCAGCATCTTTGATTCATAATATTTTGAACCCAAAAGTCCAGGCTCTTCTGCTCCAAGAGCAATAAATAAAATGTTATAGTCCAAATCAGTTTGAAGCTTAGAAAAATAATCTGCCAAAGCCAGCATAACGCCGATACCGCTTGCGTTGTTATATGCGCCTTCTGCCTTATATCCGCTTATAACATCAGAACCGTATATATTGTCGTAATGGGCGCAGATAATTACCTGCTTTTGTTTTTTGTTATCAAGACCCCATATAACATTTTGAGATTTTAGATTCTTATTGTCGTATTCAGATTCAAAGTTTTGTATCACAGCTTCCGATAATGAAAAGCTGTCAAACTTTTGTTTCAACCATTGGGCAGCCTTAGCTTCTCCTTCGCTAAAGCTTGTTCTGTCTTGATTGGCTTCAAGAAAATCAACCATATACTGCTCTGCACCTGTAACTATTTGATTTGATTGGTCTTGAGCATAAACTTTTTTGGGCATAGAGGTCAATATAAATGTAATTGATATTATTATAATAAGAATTGAGGCAAATATTTTTTTCATATTAAACCTCCAAACAAACCAACTATAGACACCAAGACATTAAGCCCGTGAAATATGAAAAAAATTGAGGCTGTTGATTTTAATGCTCTTGCCCATAAAAAATTGGGCAGTTGGTTGCGTGATATAAGATGATACGCTATATACAAAAAAATCGAACTCACAAAAAAATCCACCAAAACACCTATGGTCTGCAAAAGAGGAAAGAAAAAGTATGTGAGATGAAAAGCACCCAAAATAAGATAATTAAAAGTAAATATAACTCTAATGTAATGATAAACTTTAGGTTTTTGCAAAACAGGAAGCTGAAATCTTATAAAATGTATTATTACACGCATTATAAGCTCAAATACGCCATAAAAAACCAGTCCTCCAACAATATAAAACCACCAACCAAAAGTCTCGGCAGAAGCCCCGTTAGTCCCCCAAGAGGACATATAAATAAGCATAGTCATATCCTGCGAAGAATACGCATTTGAAAAAGTTATACTTAATAACAACATTATAACTCCTGCAAGCGGAGGTATTCTGTCTATTATTTGGTTTATTTTTTTTGCAACTTTCATATCTCTCCTATATATTGATTATATTAAGTATAGCCATATTGGAAGCAGCCAGAGGGTCGATTTTTCCGCTTTTTATACGAAATTCAAGACTTTGAAGTAAATCGCATATTTTTTTTAATTTTACTGCCCCAAATTTTTTTGAGTTGCTGACCAAGTATTTATATGCATATTCGTTGACACCCAGCTTCTTATATATATCGCCTGTGCTTTTATTGACTGCGGTATATAACAGCTTTCTAAAATATGAATATACAGCCGTTATAAGATACACATTGTCCGTTCCGTAAGATAATGTATCCCATATCTTAAAAGCATCATCAGGCTTTTTGCTCGCAAGACAATTGGTAAGCTCATATATCTTATATTCATCGTCTTTGATAGCAAGCTCTTTTATATCCTGCTCTATAATTATTTGGTCTGGTTTATATGACAGGATTTTATTAAGCTCTGTGGTTATTCTGCCCATATCTTTTGAACAATAAGCAATTAATGTATCTATAGCTGATTTTTCAATATTATTTTGGCATTGGGTTCTGATGTAATTATTAAGTTCTGAAGTTTCAAGTTTTGAACAGTCTATTATCTCAGCTTTTTTTCCAAGCTTAGAAAAAAAGTCGCCTTCATTGCCAATAATTATCAAAACAGAACTCGGATTAGGGTCATCAAGATATTCTAATATAGGCTTGCCAGTATTTTTTTGACCGCCTGAATTCGACTTTGATACAGAAAATCCCAAAGCCGCAACAACCCTATAATCAGAATCCCATGGCATAACCTTTAGGGCATTGACAATGTTTTCTTCGTTTTCATTTTCTGTATAAATATTGCAGTTAATAATGGGATTAGAAGCAATTTCACACAGCATATTGACAGCAGAATTAACCAGCCACTTATCCTCGCCTATTACAAGGTAACACGGTTTATATTTTTTGGATTGAATATGAGCTAGAAGGGCGTTATACTTCATATTGCTGACCTTCATCGATAACAGTCACATCGCCTTTTTTTGATAAGATATTTTGCTTAATATCGATAAATTTTCTTTTTATATAATCCACCAGCTTGTCCAAAACTATACCCACAACAAGAGCATAAAGTGAAATTCCTATGGGGATAAGGCTTATTAATCCCCATACAATATTATCTGCCTTGCCCCAAGCAAATATAAAAATCACATTAATGATTTTTAAAATAATTGACACAAGGTAAAGACCTCTTTTGACAGCTTTGTTTTTTATATATCCACCGATAATCAAAACATAAAAAGCAAATATAACGGTTAATAATCTCAAACCCAAAGTAAACCAAGCAAATATTAATCTTCCTGAATGATTAACAGAATCAAAATAATGTGATAATGAGCCTTTTGAAATAAAAACCTCAAGCAATATCATCAATACCGATAATGATAAAATAACTATTCCTGAGACAAGCCTAAATATTCTGACTCGCTTTTTTAGTGCTTGCGCTGTATCTTTTATGTTTATGTTAAAAAAATTAAGAAATTTTTCTTTCATTAGTGTATTTCGCCTTAAAAATAATTTATTGATAATAATTTTAACATAAAACAGCATTTTGCTAAAGCGAAATAGTATAAGTGCCTGTTTTGGAAAGGTTTATAACATTATCAGCAGCAGTTTGCGTGCTTTTGACCAAATACAGCATACCGTCTAGAGTTGAATAATAATCATCAGATACTACAATATCAACCCTGCGGCACAAGGTAGAAAGCACTTCCAAAGATGATTGCTTATAAGTTAGAGGATAAAGAATTGATTTGCCGTTGACGGTAATAACCGTGCCAAGCCTTGTATGGTCATAGCTATGAGAATAAATACTCAAATCTTTAACTTTATAATTAATATTATCAAAAATCTGAATCACACCTATTTTAGCGGCTATTTCTATTTCATCGCATAATGCCCAGTCATCTGTTAAAACTGCTATTTTGTCAGTATAAAAAGTTTTGGCTATTAGAATTAGTGCGTTGACATCAGAGGGTTTTTGCGTAATTATTATACTGTCAAGCTTTCGTATTTTTCGTGCAATAAGCTCATCTTTTATAAGATAATAATTATAATCATTAATTTCGCCGATAAGATATTTAGAGTCTTGCGATGTGGTAACTATACCTATATGTGATGTATAGCTGTCTAAAGCTATAAATGTGTTTTCTTTATAAACTGCCGAAATATTGGTCGCTGTAATCGAAACAGAAAAAAAGATAGCCAAAAGTATTGATACCAAGGCTCTTAACTTCTTATGGATATTAATATAACCGCCTAAGACAAAAACACCTAGATAATAAATAACTGCTAAACCGCCTAAAGAAAAGATAATTATTTCGGCATAAGGCAGATTGCCTATAAGAAATGTTGATTTGTTAACCAATAAGATTATCCAGCCAGCAGGCTTTAATAAAAAACCTAAAAAAGGCAATATCAATGCTAAAATGCTACTGGCAAACAGTAAAATAAATGCGATGTTAATTAAGGGAAGAAGTATAATATTGACTAAAAGAGAATAAACCGAAAAAGTATTAAAATAATATGCCATTAAAGGATATATTCCTATATTAGCCGACAAGGTCATTGCAATTAATTCACTTAAGCTCTTTCCCATTTTTCCTTTTAAGATTTTTTTCAAGACTTTGGATATAGGATTATAAAGACAAACTATTGCAAATACCGATACAAATGACAATAAAAAGGATAAGTCATATATATAAAGCGGTTTTATCAAAAACAAGATAATGCAAGCAAAACCCAGACTGTTAAGAGAATCTTGCCTATGTCCTGTGCTTTTTGACAACAGCAAAATTATACCCATAATGCCTGCTCTTGTTACTGACGGCACAAAATCGCATAAGGCGCAATAAAAAACAATGATAATTGATGTTAAAAAAAACTTTATTAACCTAAAGCCTTTTATACGTGAAAGCAAAAAGCTGATACAAAAAATCAAAAAGCTGATGTTCATACCCGAAACAGCCAATATATGAGCAAGCCCTGAAGTCTTGTAGCTTTGGGACATTTGGGATGAAATAAAATCTTTTTCACCCGTTATCATGGCATAACTTACAGAAGCCGTATCAGAATTGTTGATATTATCAAAAATCAAATTCTTTAGCTTCTCTCTTATATAAGACAATGCATCTGTCTTACCGCTGTATCGCCTGACATCATATTCATTGCAACTTAATGTATATTTTATATCGTTTCTATACTGGTCATAATTGACTTTATCTTTATCAAACAGCTTAACAGGATTAAGTGTTCCGTTATAAATCATTAACTTGTCGCCAGCATTTAGGTCATATAAATAACTCTCTTCATCCAAACTTATATAAGCTATTATCTTGCCGTCAATCTTAGTGCCGTCAACGTGAATGTCTTTTCCTGTCGCAATCAAAACATCGTCTTTTTCAACAATGTCATCTGATAATGTAAAAATAATCTCGCCCTTTTCTTGTTTTCCCTGCCAAAATTTAATGGTCATTACTGTTGAAAGAACTATAAATACACATAAAACACTGATTAAGACAATATTAAAAACACGCCGTTTAAAAAACAGGACAGCACCTACTGCTAAGCTGCATATTATAAGACTTAAAATACCTATGAAGTAATTTTGACGGTATATTTCGCATATTCCTAATATTAGTGCCCCAAAAATTATGCTGATAAAAAACAAAATACGATAATTGAGCAATTTTTTCATCTAAAAAATCTCATTAATCTTTTTTTGAAAAGCCGAGCTATATACTTTTATTATAAAGAAATAAATGTTTAATTGCAATTTTAAACGAGCAAGGAGTAACAAACATAAAAGAATTATTAAAGACAGCAAGTACAATAGTTATATTTTCAATCGTGACTAAGATTATGGGATTCTTTTTCCGTGTTTATCTATCAGATATGCTGGGCGCAGAAATGATGGGTATATATCAAGTTGCTTTTTCGGTCTTTATTGTTTTTTTGGTTATGGTTACAAGCGGAGTTCCTATAACCGTTACTTCTCTTACAGCAAGATCACAGTTTGACGGTAATATCAATCAAAATTCAGCTGTAAGTTCAGCTGTAGTAATTAATTTAATAATATCATTAGGCACTGTTATTATCGTGTTGTTTTTCCGTCCTATGTGGCAGCGTATCTTTACCAGTCCATTAAGCTTTCATATATTACTTTTTTTGATGCCTGCCGTAATTTTTTCTTCTATTGGAGATTCATTTAAGGGAAACATCTGGGGTAAAAAACGATATTTTACAGTATCTTTTATAGAACTTATAGAGCAAGCTGTAAGGATTTTGCTGTGTGTTTTATTGTTTTTATTCACTAAAGATAATTTGCTGCGTGCTAATTTGGCGGCAATTTCGCTGTCTTTAGCCTGTGCGGCAAGTTCAATTACTATGATGTTTTCTTATCGCAAATTGGGAGGAAATATAAGTCCGTCAGACGGTCATATAAAAAAGGTTTTTGAAATGTCTGCTCCCATAACCATTATGCGTGTTTCTTCTGCTCTTGTAAGCTTTTTGATAGCAATCATTATTCCAAACAGATTGGTTGCTTCAGGGCTTAGCGGAAGTGATGCAATGATAATTTACGGTTCTAGTGTGGGAATGTCTATGGGCTTTTTGTACTCGCCTATTACGCTTACAGGGGCTTTGGCAGTGGCCCTTGTGCCAAGACTCAATGAAGAATATGAATGTAAAAACCTTATCTGTCTGGGAAATACAGCAAGAAACGCTTTGTCATTTTCAATAATGACCGCTTCTGTTTTTGTGCCGCTTTATCTAATAATGGGCGGAGAAATCGGACAGTTTATTTTTAAAAACCAATTATCAGGTCAATTTTTGATGCGGGCCGCTGTAGTAATAATTTCTCTTACAATCGAGCACATTACATCTTCAATGATGAATTCGATGGGACTTCAAAATAAGGCATTTATTAATTATCTAGTCGGAACTGCCCTTTTGATTGCTTGTATTTGGTTTTTTACGCCGCTTATGGGAATTAACGCTTTAATATTGGGGCTAGGAATATCCAATACCGTAAGCGCAATAATGCATATATACTATATAAAAAAGCTCACAGCAATGAGGCTTGATTTTTTAAAAACCTTGGGACTTAATATTGTTTTTATGATTCCATCTTGCGCTCTAACATTGGTAGTAAAATCCTTACTTCATAACGCCCCTAGTATAATCAGCTTTTTGATTTGTGCATTCTTAGCAATTATATCTATAATAATTCTTAATGTATGCTTCGGCCTGCTTGATTTGTCAGCGTTTTTTGCTTTTAAAAAAAGAAAAAAGACGGCACCTTTTTAAACTCAAAAAAAATAATGATCTATTACATCATAAAACCTTAGCTTTCAAAGATTTTTGCGATAAACTTAAAGTATCCATTTTCTTTACTCCATTCATCATCTGGCAGACTTATAATAATAATGGCTGAATCTATTGATGTAGATTTATCATAGTATTTTGATCAGTAATAGATATATTTTCATAGTTCTTTCCGTTATAAAAAAAGGAAGCTTTACTTTTAATTCGTCCATTATCTTTTTTGATTCTATCAATGGTAAGATTGTTGACTTCAATCATTAATAATGATCTATTTTGCTCTATAGCTTCATCATAACTTAATTTATAGCTTTGATTTCCAAAAATATATTTATGCTGTTCTAATGGATGTTTTTTAATAATATCTTTTAAAGAAATTTTATAAAGCTTTTTAAAAGGCTTTGATTCATCAATAGTAAAATTTTCTGATTGAATAATTGAACTATCCTTTCTTTTTATACATACTTCTATAACATCAAAAACATCACAGTATGTATTATCCGATGCTTTCAAATTCTGTATAGACAAAGCACCAGCTATCGATGGTTCTTCAGAGCACAATCTAATCCAAGATCCGTCTTTTAAATTTATCCCCGCTACACAATAATTCTTATACTTGCTAGATTTCGTTAATATAACCATTTCAATAAACATTAGTATTTCCCCCTATTTTATGTTTATAAGTGTATTATTTCAACATGTTTATCTATTTCACTAAAAACTCTAGCTACAAGTCTTCTATGGCATCTGTCAGGTTTTTCTTCTGAACATAAGAGGCAAATATTATCTATATTTATATAATTATTTTTTATATGACTTTCTATGTTATTTTGTTTAATCTCTCTAAAAAAAATATCTTCATACCCTGTCCAATCTATATTTCCTAGCTTATATTGTTTTAATAGTTCTGCTGATGGTGCTAACTTAATATCATGAATATATTTAATATTAAACAAATCCTCCAGAAAAAACTTTAAATCTATTTCTTTAGTAAATGCTGCCAATTGAGAAGTATTATTACGCCTTATATCCAATAAGACTTTTATACCATTATATTTAAGTAAATTGAAAAAAATTTTTGCCGTTTTTTTTGTGTATCCAATTGTAAATAATTTCATAATTATTCTTCCTGAGCCTTAAACCCAATTTCAAGGTTTTTCTTTTTATATGCATTGCCTATATAATTGTAATAAGAATTACCTTGATCAAAAAAAGATATTTGATCTCTATTAGGAAAATACTTATCAACTAAAATTTTATCAATTTCATCTTGAGATATAATCTCATTATAATCTAAAATATGAAGCACATTAAATCCCCTTAAAGAAAATTGATGACCAACAAGGATACTCCTATGACATTCTAAAGGATCTTTTTCAGCACACATAAAAACAAAGTTCTGATTTAATTTTAATCCTGCAATAATTTTTTCTACACCATATAGAAATTGATTTGATTTAGCGAATATATCAAAGTTTAAATATCCATCATTAGAATAAAAGTTCTTGTTAGCTTGTCTTGCTCCAAACTCATCTTTATAATTTCTATATAAAATTTTATTATCTTTTAAAACTTTACTTAAAAAATCTTTATTATAATCAGAATAATGTTTTGAATATGGCATACTTCTTACATCAATGAGACTTGTAATTTGGTATTTCTTTAATATATTTAAAAATTGCTCAATATTAAATGCAGTATAACCAATTGAATATAATGTTCTATTCATAAACAACCTTTAGTTTTTCAGTACTATCATTTGTTCCAATTATATACCCTTTTTAAAAAAAAGCAACAACTAAAGTTCTTATAAATAAGAGTTTTAAACTATGTGTTTTAAACTCTTATAAAAAAAATAAATTATAAAAAGCGGTTTTAAAACCGCTTTTTAGTAATCTTTTAACTATATTAGCTTGCCTTTTGGATTTCTAGAGCAGGCTGAGATTTTTTGGTAATAACATCTTCTGTTACAGTAACCTTTCGAATGCTTTGGTCAGACGGTAATCTGAACATGATGTCTAACATACAATCTTCTAAGATTGCTCTTAATCCTCTTGCGCCTGTATTAAGTTCAATAGATTTTTTAGCTATTGCAGAAATGGCTTCAGGCATAAATTCAAGCTCTACGCCGTCAATAGAAAACAACTTTTGATATTGTTTTATAAGCGCATTTTTGGGTTCTGTCAATATTTTTACAAGTGCATTTTCATCTAAGGCATGCAAAGAAACAACTACAGGGACTCTGCCTACAAATTCAGGTATCATACCAAATTTAATCAAATCCTGAGGCTGAGAGTTTTTTAATACTTCGGAAAGGTTGATTTCTTTGGGGCTTAGCACATTGCCAGAAAAGCCTAAGCTTGCCTGATTGCCTCTTTTATTGATAATCTTATCAAGCCCCACAAAAGCACCGCCCAATATAAATAATATATTGGTTGTGTCTATCTGCATGCATTCTTGATGAGGATGCTTTCTGCCGCCTTGAGGGGGCACATTAGCAACCGTACCTTCAATAATCTTGAGCAATGCCTGCTGTACGCCTTCGCCGCTTACATCACGGGTAATGCTTACATTTTCAGACTTTCTTGCAATCTTATCTATTTCATCGATATATACTATTCCACGTTCTGCCTTTTTTATATCATAATCTGCATTGGCGATAAGCTTTAATAAAATATTTTCTACGTCTTCACCGACATAGCCTGCTTCAGTCAATGTAGTGGCGTCTGCCACAGCAAAAGGCACATCCAAAATCTTGGCCAAGGTTTTGGCAAGCAAAGTCTTACCGCAGCCTGTAGGCCCTAATAATAAGATATTGCTCTTTTCAAGCTCTATCCCGTCCTTAAAAGATTTACCCTGAACGGCGTTGGTTACATTATAATTAATTCTTTTATAATGATTATAAACCGCAACGGACAGCACCTTTTTGGCATCATCCTGCCCTATTATATAATTGTCAAGCTCGCCTTTGATACCTTCGGGTGTAGGAAGCTCTTTTATAAGGGTTTGCGGCTTGGTATCTTTTTTGATTATATTAAGACACTCATTAATGCAGCTTTCACAAATAAACACTCCGCTTGGTCCTACTACCAGACGAACAACTTCACTCTGGTGTTTGCCGCAAAACGAACATCTAAAATCTTTTTCTGTCAAACTTAGCTCCTTTTTACAAAAATCTTGTCAATAAGTCCGTATTTTAACGCTTCATCAGCCGTCATATAATTATCTCTGTCTATGTCTTTTTCTACTTTTGAAGAAGGCTGACCGGTAACATCGGACAAAATCTTAATCATTCTTTGTTTGGTCTTTAAAATATGTTCTGCCTGTATTGCTATATCAGTAGCTTGACCTTGTGCACCGCCCAAAGGCTGATGAATCATAATTTCACTATTGGGTAAAGCAAATCTTTTTCCCTTAGCACCTGCCGCCAATAAAAATGCACCCATAGATGCCGCCAAACCTACACAAATAGTGCTTACATCAGGCTTGATATAATTCATGGTGTCAAAAATAGCCATGCCTGAGGTAATAACGCCTCCCGGACTATTGATATAAAGGCATATATCTTTGTCTGTATTCTTTCCTTCTAAGTATATAAGCTGTGCTATTACTATATTGGCGCTGACATCATTAACCTCGCCGTTTAAAAAAACTATACGGTCTTCTAAAAGGCGCGAATAAATATCAAAAGACCTTTCGCCTCTTTCGGTCTGTTCTATGACCATAGGCACCAAATTGTTCTTTAATATCTTATCCATATCTTTATACATATTATCTACCTCACTTATTTTATAACTGATTTTTGGTATTTATTCTTAAGAACAAATAAAACATTTTTAACAAAAAACAGTACTATAAGTATTATTTACAATGAGCACATTCTTCTTTGGATTCTTTAGGCTCAACTTCAATAAACTCATTCTTTTCTTTTAAAAATGCTGTTAATTTGTTAATAGTAATCTCGTTGTATGAATAGTTGTATTGCTGTTCGCTCATGGTATTCATATATTCATCAACGCTCTTTTTTGCTTTTTCTGCGTATTCTGACATTTTGGCTTTTAATTCATCTTGAGTAGCACCCAAATTTTCACGCTTTATTATTTCTTCTATTGTCATACGCATCTTGACTGTCTTTTCGGCATCAGCTTTTCTGTCTTCTCTAAATTTGTTTTCATCAGAATTGATATATTTAAAATATTGGTCAAGATTAAGCCCTTGATAGGATAATCTCATCTTCATATCTTCTACTATCTGGTCAAGCTGATGATTTACCATTACCTCAGGAACTTCTGTCTTAGTTGTTGAGGCTATTTTGTCTAAGAGTTTGTTTTCCTTTTCGCTCTCAGCGTTACGCTCACGTGCTTTAAGTAGTCTATCCTTAATGGATGCCTTGTATTCGTCCATAGTTTCAAAACTGCTGGTATCTTTTGCAAACTTATCATCAGCTTCAGGCAATTCTTTCACATATATTTCATGAAGTTTTACTTCAAAAACAGCAGGCTTTCCTTTGAGGTTTTCTGCACCGTAATCATCAGGGAACTTTACATTGATGTTTTTGGTTTCGCCTATTTTCATACCAATAACTTGGTCTTCAATACCTTCAATAAATGAATGGCTGCCTATTACTAGCTCATATTTTTCTGCCGTTCCGCCCTCAAATTTTACACCGTCAGTTGAGCCTGAAAAATCAATAATAACTATATCGCCGTCTAAAACTGCTCTATCAGTCACAGCAACCTTTCTTGCCGCTCTTTCTCTTAAATGAAATAATTCATGGTCGATATCGTGATCGGTAA
>CALAYY010000218.1 GCA_937895465.1 uncultured Clostridia bacterium
AACTTAAAAAAATATTTAGTACTTTTATGTTAGGTATAGTTAAACAGTATGAGTGTACCAAATATTAACAAATTATTGCTCATATAAAACTAAGTTTGTATGAAATTTTAAAAAAATTAATTAATATAATAAAAAAATTCAAATTTTGGTTAATTTTTATAATTAAAATTAATAATTATTTATTTTTTTAACTTTTTTTAACAAAAATTTGATTTATGCTATAGTTAATATAAAATATAAAAAACACATCATTTATATTAGGTCGATTTTAGTTTTTTGTGTTACAATATGTAAGTTGTTTTTAGTTAAAAACTTTACATCAATTATAAGAATATTTGTTATAAATCTTGCTTTTTTTGCTTGTGCTAAAATGGCAGTTGTGATAATATATTATGGTGATTGTGCAAGATCGGAGGTAGGTTATGAATAAGGTTATAGAATCAATTGAAAAAGAAAATATGCGGGCAGATCTTCCGTCTTTTAATATAGGCGATACTTTAAAAGTTTATTTTAAGGTTATTGAAGGAAATAAAGAAAGATTGCAGGCTTTTGAAGGTACTGTTATTTCACGCAAAGGCGGCGGAATAAGAGAGAGCTTTACAGTTCGCAAGATGTCTTTTGGTGTTGGTGTTGAAAGAACATTTCCTTTACACTCACCTAAGATTGACCATTTGGAGATAGTAAGAAAAGGCCGTGTAAGACGTGCTAAGCTTTACTATTTGCGTTCTTTGACAGGAAAAGCAGCCAAAATCAAAAGCGTTCAGCAATAAGGCTATTTATTAATTTGTCAGTCATAAACTAAGGCGGTTATAACACCGCCTAATTTTATGTATTCTTTTAATATTTTTATCAATTTTTTTTCAAACGCTTGTCAAAAGCTATAATACACATTACAATGCTAGTATAAACTTATATACTTTAATGGTAGTTTATACACTTTGGGGGAAAGCAAGTGTTAGCTTTGGTAAAAAGTTTTACTTTAAACGGTATTACTGGATATCCTGTAGATGTCGAAGTGGATATCAATAATGGATTGCCTGGATACGAAACAGTCGGACTTGCCGAAACGGCAGTAAAAGAATCCCGTGAAAGAGTGCGTTCAGGCATAAAAAACAGCGGTTATTTGTTTCCTGCTTCACGCATTACTGTCAATCTTGCTCCCGCTGATTTAAAAAAGCTTGCTCCTGTATTTGATTTGCCTATATCCTTAGGCATTTTGGCGGCTACCGAACAGATTTCATACAAATGCTTAGAAAATATAGTTTTTTTGGGGGAGCTTTCCTTAGACGGAAGAGTCAGGCGCATTAACGGTATTTTGCCTATATTAATCAGTGCAATAAAATGCGGATTTTCCAAATTTTTTGTGCCTCGTGAAAATCAAGCCGAAACGGTATGGATTGAAAACGCAGAGATAGTACTGGTTGACAGTCTTGTCAATGCTGTCAATTTTTTGACAGGTGCTGAACAATATCAGAAGGTTGTTTCTAAGAACATAAAAGACATTATAAAAAATACAGGTATAGGCTCAGATTTTAAGTACATAAAAGGACAGCAAAGAGCTAAGAGAGCGTTAGAAATTGCGGCGGCAGGCGGACACAATATGCTTATGATAGGGCCGCCGGGTGCAGGCAAGACCATGCTTGCCCGTGCTTTGCCCTCTATACTTCCTGATATGACCCCAGAAGAAGCACTTGAAACATCCAAAATTCATTCAATCTCAGGCACATTGGGGAGTGCAGGAATTGTTACAACCAGACCTTTTAGAACTCCGCACCATACCGCAACCACAGTATCATTAACAGGCGGCGGAACTTATGCAAGACCGGGAGAAATCAGCCTTGCACATAACGGTGTGTTGTTTTTGGACGAGCTTCCTGAATATTCGAGATATACTCTTGAAACGTTGCGTCAGCCTTTAGAGGACGGAGTAATAGTAATTAACCGTGCCAATAATACTGTTGAATATCCTGCAAGGTTTGTATTGATTGCAAGTATGAACCCTTGCCCTTGCGGCTTGTACGGCTCACAGGATGATGAATGCAAATGTACTCCTGCCCAAATCCAAAAATATCTCAACAGATTATCAGGACCTATGCTTGACAGGATTGATATGCATATTTCCGTGGACAGTGTAAAGTATGACGAACTGACTAAAGAGTCAGATGAAGTATGTTCATCCGTTATAAAAGAAAGGGTCAATCATGCTCGCAATATTCAAAGCGACAGGCTAAAAGATTGTGGTATATATTGCAATGCCCAAATGCCTCAGCAGTTATTAGAAAAATACTGCAATATGACACCACGTGCAAAAGAAATATTAAAGCTGTCTTTTACCAAATTAAAACTTTCAGCCAGAGCTTACAGCAGGATATTAAAAGTCGCAAGGACAATAGCTGATTTGGATGGATTACAACAAATAGATGAAAAACAAATTGCCGAAGCCGTAAGTTATAGAACGTTAGACAGAAAGCTATGGCGTTAACTGATAATTATGAAAGATTTTTTTAGTGACAAAACATTATATTTTTGGTTGGCAGTAAGTGATGCCAGTCCGACAAAAGTAAATGCATGCATATCGCATTACGGCGGCATAAGGGATTTTTATGAGCATTTTGCTTTTGATAACAAGCTCAAGGATGTTTTGGGTAATTCTTATGATAAGCTGAAAAAAAACTTGGATAAAGATTTTTTGACTAAAGAACTTGAAAAAATTGAAAGGGCAGAAATATCATTTTTAACTCCCTTGGATGAAAAATATCCAAAAGGCTTTTTAGAGCTTAACGATGCGCCTTTTGTGATTTTTTATAAGGGAAGGCTAGAATTGCTTCAATCTCCATGCTTTACTGTAGTAGGCACAAGAAACCCCAGCAATTACGGCAAAAAGATGACCAAGCTTTTTGCGCAGGAGTTATCAAGAAGCGGACTTACTATTGTAAGCGGTATGGCAACAGGAATTGATGCTTATGTACACAGGTTTACTCTGGAAGTCCAAGGCGATACAATAGCTATATTGGGCAACGGACATAACGAGATTTATCCTGCCGTCAATTATGAATTATATAATGAGATTTCGCAAAAAGGACTTGTTATCAGTGAATTTTTGCCTGACTTTAAGGGAACTGTTTATTCTTATCCCAGACGAAACCGTCTTTTGAGTGCGCTTTCTATGGGTGTGCTTGTGGTAGAGGCAGGGGAAAAAAGCGGAACAATGTACACGGTAGAATATGCACTAGAACAAGGACGCAATGTTTTTGTGCTGACAGGTGCGGCGGACAATACGAGGGTTTTGGGCAATCTTAGACTAATTAGAAACTCTCAATGTGCTATGGTGTATGAGCCTAGACATATTTTGGAAGAACTTAACATTCCTTATACCCAAAAATCTCAGGCTCAAGCCTTGCAGCTTGATTTTAATGAACAAAAAATACTTGACTTATTAGCAAACGGTGAATTACACTATGATAATATTTTATATAGTACGGATTTGGCTGTAAGCGACCTTAACAGTCTTTTGACTATAATGGAAATAAAAGGCTTAATAGCCAAAAACGGAACAATGTACTTTTTAGCATAAAGGAGAAGATGTTTGAAACTTGTTATTATAGAGGGTGAAGGAAAACGGGAGACCATTAATAAATATCTTAAGGGAATAGACTCTTCTTATAATGTTGTTGCAACCAAGGGTCATATTAGAGATTTGCCTGAGCACATTTTGGCTGTAAATGTAAAAGAGAATTTTGAGCCAAGATATGAGATTATTCCTAACAAGAAAGACGTTATAAAGGCACTCAAAGAAAAAGCCCAAAAGGCAGATCAAATTTTGCTTGCAACTGACCCTGACCGTGAAGGCGAAGCAATATCATGGCATTTATCGCACATTTTGGACATTTCGCCGACATCAGAGTGCCGAATTGTTTTTAACGAAATTTCCAAAAAAGCAGTGGAAAATGCGATAAAAAATCCTAGAAAAATTGACCTTAACCTTGTTGATGCTCAACAGGCAAGAAGAGTTTTGGATAGATTGGTAGGTTATAAGCTGTCGCCAGTAGTCAGCAAAAAGATAAGAAGCAAATTATCTGCAGGGCGTGTTCAATCGGTAACTTTGAAGCTTGTTGTTGACAGAGAAAGGGAAATTAACGCCTTTGTTCCCAAAGAATATTGGCATCTGAAAGCATTATTAGAAAAAGATAAAATCGACTTTTTAGCAAAACTAAATTCATACAACGGCAAAAAGATAGAAATAAGCGCCCAAGCCGAAATGGATGAGGTGTTAAACAACCTAAAGGGTGCACAGTATAAGGTTACTAAGATAAAAAAGGGAGTAACCAAAAATCATGCCCCCGCACCTTATACCACAAGTACGATGCAGCAGGACGCACTTAATAAGCTGGGAATGTCCTTAAAAGTGGCTTCTTCTTGCGCTCAAAATCTATATGAAGGTGTTGAACTAGGGGCTGAAGGCAAGATTGCACTTGTAACATATATAAGAACAGATTCAACGCGTATTTCGCCTGATGCTCAAAGTATGGCAGAAAACTACATCAAATCAAATTTTGGCGAAGATTATTATCCCGAAACACCCAACAGATACAAATCCAAAAAAGGTGTACAGGATGCTCACGAAGCCATAAGACCTATTTCGCTAGAACGCACTCCCGAATCGGTAAAAAATTATCTCAATAAAAATCTTTACAGATTATATAAGATGATATATGAAAGGTTTTTGGCAAGTCAGATGGCTCAAGCCCAATACGATACAATTAACGCAGAGATTACCGCCAATGACTATACCTTTAACGCAAACGGCAGAACGCTGAAGTTTAGAGGATTTCTGGCGGCATACGGTATTGATGCTGAGAGTATCAAACAAAAACAGCAAGAAAAAGATAATAGCGATGACGATGATGACGATAATAAAGATGCAACTCTTCCGCCTTTAGACGAAGGCGACATAACCAAGTTAAAAGAGCTTAAGCATGAGCAAAAATTTACTAAGCCTCCAGCAAGATACACAGAAG
>CALAYY010000219.1 GCA_937895465.1 uncultured Clostridia bacterium
GGAGTATTATCTTTCACGCCTCCTTCAAACGGCTCAATAATTGAGGTTACCGTTACTGTCAAGGTGGGAGCGGATTATGAAGTTAATTTTGACTTCACAATAATTATATCCGCATTTATTAAAAACGGCGAAGTATCGGGACTTTATGTAGAAGCAGCAAGCAATGATGTATACGATATGAGTCAGCATATTATCAATGAAACCCAAGTAGCGGAGGAATATAGCGTTGATTTAATTGTAGGCACACCAGAAGAAATTGTTGTTAGTATTGACAAAAATTCAGGTTTGCTTAGCTTTGAAGGTAAAGTTGTTGGAACTTACGATATAAGAGTTACTGCAGAAGCGAATGGAATAAAATTAACCTTTGACATTACTATTACCGTAACAGGTATTAAAACAGAAGGTATTATTACACCTAAGTCAATTGATAAAGACGGCAATTTAACAATTAATATAAACGATTATATCGTAAATACTACAGGTAAAGAAGCAACATACGAAATTACATCGGGTATGAGAACAGGCATGACAATAAATTCTATTACTGGCGAATTCACATATATTCCTGTTGCGGTAGAAGCTGGAGTTGAGATTGAAGTTACCGTCACATCAAACGACAAGACTGCTACGGTGAAATTTGTTGTAACTGTAACGGGTCTTGCTAAGACAAGCGAAATCGAAAACAAAATCCTTGATGTAGATCAAAACCTTAACTTGGATGCTAGCACTTTGGTTGTCAACACTACAGGAAAAGCTGTAGCATATTCATTGAACCAGGATGCATTAGATGCAGGCGTAACAATCAATACAACGACAGGAGAGCTTGACTTTACTGCACAAGCAATAAATATTGGAGTACTTAATGTAGAAGTTTATGTGAAAGTTGATCATTATGAAATCATCTTCAGCTTCACAGTTACTACAAAAGGCTTTATTAAAACTGGAGATATTGAAAATCAAACTCAAGAAGCAGGCAACGGCGGCGCCGTTACGGTGGATGTTTCTTCCTATATAATAAACACCACAGGTACAGCAGCAACATACGAAATAGATGCTAATTCCAAGGCTGCAGGAGTTTCAATTAACTCTTCAACAGGCGAATTGAGCTTTAGTGTTCCCGCTACGGCTGCAATAGTTAATGTGACCGTTACAGTTAAAGTAAGCGGACAATCAGATTTAGCTTTTAATTTTGATATTATCATTATCGGAAGCTTTACAAAAACCAATGATATTGAAGATACTGGTTGCGGAGTAGGCGACAAGATTGATATTGACTTGACTGAGTACTTTAAAAATACTACGGGGTTAGCAGTAACTTATAATATAGAAACTGGCGATCAGGACGTAACAATAAACTCAGTCAATAATACATTATCATTTACAGCTACTGAAGCACATAGGGATCAAGTTATATCGGTTAAAATCATACTGTCAGTTGAAGGATACGATGACATGGTGTTTGAATTCAACATCAGTGTTGCCGATATTGGAACGCAGTATAACCCGCACAAGATTTCTTCAGCAACAGAATTCTATGACAAGATTAACACTTATAATGCACCTAATGTTTACTTTAGATTGGTAAATGATATTGACCTGTCGGGAACAAACGGCGCAGAAATATCTATTGCAAATTTTGAAGGCGTGTTTGACGGCGACGGATATACTATCACAAGAAATGTAACACACAGCGGTGCAGGTAAGCTATACAGTATATTTGGAGAAATCGCTGCAGGTGCAACTGTAAAAAATGTTAATGTTTCACTAGCTCTTGTACATAATGATGCAAGTGCACAAACGAACTTGGGCGGACTTGCAGAAGTTAATAAAGGCACAGTGTCAAATGTAACTGTTACAGGAACGATTACCGTCGGCGGCTATGCTATTGTAGGCGGAATAGTAGGCACAAATGAGGGCACAATAGAACAATCCACAAACTCGGCAGTTATAAAAGCCGATAATGGCGGTAGCAATGGCGCAACAGGCGGAATTGCAGGCTTAGTAAAAGGTAGCGACGCGCTTATCACTAGAGTGACAAATACTGCGAATATTGAAGGAGCATTCCAAGTCGGCGGAATAGTCGGTGAGCAACAAGGCGGAATAATCGATATGAGTGAAAACCGTGCAGCTAAGGTTCATGGAACAGGCAGTAATGTCGGAGGACTAATCGGCAGACAATTATCTGGCAGTACATTACGCTTAAGTGTAAATAATGGCGCAGCGGTTACCGCGGGCGTGAGTGGAGGAGGCTTAGTTGGTGAAGCTAACGGTACTATTACTACTTCTTATGTTTGGGGATTAGCTACTATTAGTTCTTCAGCAGGAGAAGGCCGAGGAGGGCTAGTAGGCTATATTTGGTCAGATCAAACTGCCATTTCAAACTCTTATACAAGTATCGCAAACAGGCAAGCACTTGGTAAACCCCAATCACCCCCAGCAAAGGCTACAGCTACAAATATAGTAACAGCCGGAACACTTGTTCCTAGCGGCAACACGGTTATGGTAGTGAGCGACTGTCAAGAAAACTCTGCAATCACAGAAGCTAATAAAGATACGGTACTTACCACACTTAACGCAGGACTCAGTGAAGCAGTATTCGTATGGGACAGCGGCAGGCTGAGATTGACATGGGAACTAAGTGTATAGAAAATAGTCATTTTTAACTGCAATAAAGCGGAGAATGATAAACAGATGCTTAACTTCACATTCTCCGCTTTGTTCGCATTAACAACAATTTCAAGTTGTTATAATAAATACTTTAAAAAAAGGAATGGAAAATGAAAAAACTCAAAAAATTATGTTTTCTTCTTTCGCTTATATTGATATTTTTGGCAAGCGGATGCGGTGGCGGACCACAAAACGATAATAAAACAGAAATTCGCCTTGGACGCCCCGATAGAATAGGTGCAGCATTAAGCGAACCTGCCGAGGTAATTGATGTAGCTGAATATACAGGTTCAACTACAGGTAATGTGGAAAATAACGCTTGGGGAGTGCTTGCGGCACGTAGCTTTCAAGGGCTTATCAACCGTACAAAGCCACGTCTATATATCGAAAGAGTAGGACAAGACAAGTGGGGAGTTCTTACAAAACCTTTAAAACTTGATGCAATTAAAACTATTGGAAAGCGTGAGATTAATTATCTTGAACGTGACAAAAATTCGCAACACTATGGTTATCACGTTTTTTGGACGATATTTTATAAATATCATGAAGAAATAAACAGGCTCTGGGTATTTGACGAGTATGACGAAATGGACAATCTATATCCTGTGATGAACCTTGCCGTAATGCTTGCAGGCCGTGATGGCAGTGTTGCTGTTTCGAGACCGCTTGCAGATCAAATAAAGGCAGCAGGATATGATTTTGAAGAAGTGGATGTTTTGACATATGGAGGTTTTACTGCCCGCGACAATCCTATAACACTAAATGATTGGGCGATAGAAAACCTTTTGCCAGGCTCAAACCCCAATATGGTTTTCGCGCTTTGGCCTGTTATGCGTACATGGTATCAGCAAGCTATGCCGACCGAATGGAATCAGTTTTCTACAGCATACGATATGGCGGTTGCATTTAATGCTTTTATATATCAGCCTATTCCCTATACCGAACGCGGATTAGAGCAGGAAAAAAAGATATTAAGCAACTATTCTGACGGTATTCCTGTAATTGGATGGGCAGGTGAACATGAAAACCAATGGATTACGCACCTTTCTGACAACGGGAAAATAGCTGTTGCTATTGACTGGGAATATAACAACGGCTCACTCTGGGCAGCGTTTCCTCCGTTTAATAACGAAGAGGGCGTAACAGCGCCGTTGCCGCCGGCAGAAGAAGTAGTAACTTACAACGATACAGTTTATATAGCATTTTCTTATAGCGATGGTGACGCTTTTCATTACTCAGAAAGAGACTTGGTCGCTCACCTAAGTAACCCTGTTATTATGGACACAGACATTCCTATGGGTTGGACAATACCGTCTATTTGGCGTAATTATAATCCTGTTTTGTTGGAATATGTTTACAACTTAAGAAGACCCGGCTTGTGTAATTTTATACAAGGACCGTCAGCAATTTCATATATTTATGCCAGCAGGCTTCCAGAAGCAGCTTATGAGAGAATTTTGCAAGACACAAAAACAGTCTTTGGGCAGCTCGGCATAAACATGGTAAACTTTTGGGATATTACGCCTGGTCCGACAAACAGCATGGTTGGAGCCGATGAAAAGGCATTGCGCAGATATATTGAAGTTATTAAACCTGATGCTGTTTTCTTGGGACAGTCAAGCCATACCGGCGACTACAGAATAATAGACGATGTGGTTGTTATTGAGGAAGTTGGAAATTTCAAAGGTTCAGGAAATCAAACGGCGTCTCAAATTGTCGATGCTGTTGACAGAATGGTTGAACGGCAAAAAACAGGTGCAAACGCTATCCGACCGGACGGACCCGTATTTGTGATGCTAAACATCAATGCGTGGGGCGATCCGATAACTATGGTACCTGATGCTGTAAATACTCTCAAAGCAAGGTTAGGTGCAAAGTACGAATTTGTTACACCTGCAGGCTTGGTGGCAGCAATTTCAAACTATGAGGCGGGTGGATCTCTAAATGTTCCAAACCCGAAATTTAAGTAATGAGGATGAAGATAATGAAAAAAATCAGAAACATAGCGATGTTATTACTTTCAAGTTTGCTCATTTTTTCAATATTTTCAGGATGCGCAAACAAAAATCCTGTTTTGGATTTGGTTATAGAGTCACGGCCAAATAAAGTGCTTTATATTGTCGGCGAGACTTTTGAAAACGATGGATTGTCAGTTACCGCAATTTATCGTGACGGCAAGGTTATAGATGTAACCGATTCCGTATCGTTGTCAAATCCCGATATGTCTGTTGTTGGTACAAAGTTTATTTCTGTTACTTACAGCAACATTAAAAAAAGTTTTCAAATAGCGGTAGTCTCAAAACCCGTTGAGTCGCTTAGAATTGATTCCTTACCTAATAAAACGGATTTTCTAAGAGGTGATACTATGGACTTTACGGGGCTTAAGGTAACGGCTGTTTATAACGACAGCACAGAGGAAGAGGTAACCCGCTATACTATCTCCTCAACGGATACAAGTACGGTTGGGCAAAAGAGAATAGGCGTTTTTTATGGCGGTCAAAGCGTGTTCTTTGATGTTAACATATTAAACAATCCTAATATGCCTCAAATAATGTTCACGCCTTTTAGTACGACTGAAACAAAGTTTTTATATGATAGCTTTTCATCAGCTAAGGATGAGCCCGTAGGAAGCGGTATGATGTACCGTTTTGCTGACGGAAACGTAGGAAAAAGGGAGGGATACGACATTGAAGGCGGCTTTTGGGTTTATTTAATCAATACGCAATCTCCTATAGATGAGGCAATTATGACCTTAACAATGGGAGGAAATTACCGTGTTGACGTTTCTTTTGACAATACCAATTGGCAGCAAATAGCAAAATATAGCGGTAATGACGATTATAACCGTCAACCAAGAACTTTTGAATTCCGTCTTCATGATTTTGTTGACAATTTTGACCAAAACAATGGAGAAGTATTTATTAGATTTTATTCAAAAGAGGCTTTTGGTTTTGGCGTATTTCTTCTGGACTTCAGACTTGATTATAAGTTGGTTGATCCGTTGCTGTTTAAAGAACCTATAGGTGTACGCAACGGTGAAACACCTCCGCCCGAAAGTTATGCAGAAACCATAACATTTTTGGCAGACGGAAACGAAACCGAACTTGAATACCTATTTACTTCAGGAACTCGTACGGAAACATTTATAATAATTCCTCCTAACCAAACATATAACTTTGGCATTTCTGAAGGAACGACTTATAGGACTTCGGATGTTGCTGGTGCGGGATTAACTGCAAGTTCATTTATTTATAAATTTGATTTAGAGTCAAAGCTGAGTAATGCAAGGCTTACTTATACTGCAGCTGCAGCTGACGTTGAAGTTTCGCTTGATAATCAAACTTGGTATAACTTATCAACTGTAGACGAAACGGTGCAGGTTGCAACGAATATGAGAAATTGTTGGAGACCGTTATAGAAAATTTTGGTGAAAATAATGGAGTTGTATATGTTAGGATAAAAGCCAGTGCGCATCAAGATACTTGGTGGGCGGGTGCAAGATTCTTAGGAATGACATTAGATTACAACTTAGAATAAAGGAGAAAAAAATTTATGAACATAAAAAAATTGGCTTCATTGGTTTTGACGATATTTTTAAGCTTTTCGTTTGTAGCCTGCAATAATAATAACTCTTCTGGAAAAATACGCATGCATGTACTATGGGATCAGCTGACATTTGTTTTGGGCGACGATATTCATAAAGCAGTAGCAGCAGATGAGGCATCTATTGCTTCAGGTGCGTTTCCTGACATAAAACGCGCTCAATCCATTGTTGATAATACTAAAGTAATGCTTGAATATACTGATGCAAACAACATTGCTATAAAAGCGACCAATATGGGTTGGAACGTAGGACTTACTCAGTCACTTTTGCAATGCTTTATGGTTCAAGACGGACCAGATATTATACAAGGCGAGGAACAGCTGCCGGACTTTATCAGACGCGGATATATTGAACCGTTTCCAGATGACTTTGCTGCAAGAGTAAAAGAAAAAGTTTCTCCTATTGCTTATAAAGGACTTGAAACAAACGGTAAATTATACGGACTTGCCATAAACCCGGGTGTTACGCTTTTATATTGGAATAAAGCAATTTTAAGACAGGCTTTTTCTGCCGATGATCCGCTTTATCGTATTGTGGATGAGGGTCCTAAAGATTGGGCAGAATGGGAAACAGCGATGCAAAGAGTGGATGCCATTAATCCAGGTTCTGCAGCTCCACGTGCGGGCGGCGTTTATGTCGGACCTAATCCAGGTGGATATTTGAGAATGGGCGCACTATTAGATTCAAACGGCGGCTATTATGCAGACTCTACAGGTGCACCCTCTATAAACACACAAGCAAATAAAGAAACTTTCGAGTTTTTGAGAAGAATGGCGAAGTATAACACAAACGGTATTTTAAACTCCTCCGATTACTTTACGACATACGACCGTGCTTTTAAGGCAGGTGAAATCGCGTATATGGTTGACGGAAGCTGGAGCATG
>CALAYY010000220.1 GCA_937895465.1 uncultured Clostridia bacterium
TAAGTATAAGCGCAATAGAGAGTGTTCCTAGGTCGTATTATGAAGGAGCTGTTGCATTGGGAGCTTCGCATACAGAGGCAGTATACAGAACGGTAATCCCTGCAGCAAGGCGAGGTATTATAAGCAGTATTATTTTGGCATTGGGCAGAGCTTTGGGCGAAACGACAGCCGTAATTTTGGTGGCAGGCAATGCCGCAATAGTTCCTGAAAGCATATATGATCCAGTTCGTACACTTACTGCTAATATAGTGTTAGAAATGGGCTATGCACAGGATTTGCATGCAGATGCACTTATTGCCACAGGGGTGGTACTGTTTATCTTTATATTAGTTCTTAACCTGCTGATTACAGTGATTAGAAGTGAGTTTAAGTTTAGACCGTTAAAATTATTTGGAAGAAAAGCAATATCATCAGCAATCATAACAAGTGGATTAAATTTGGGATTAAATTCATTAAACACTCCTAATAAGATTACATCTTCAAAAACTTATTTACCTATAACCAGTTATAAAGCTGCCTCAAAAAAACAACCTGTTGAACAAATTTTAATAAAACATAACAATCCAAGCAAAACCAATATTATGTTGAGGAAGCTTCTTTTCAATCTTTATAAGCCTAGTATGATATTTTCTGTAGTACTTGCCATTTTTTGCTGTGTCAGCATAGTAGTGTATGTGTTTGCAAGAGGATTAGGGCATATAAATTTTGATTTTTTATTTGGGGTTTATACACCTAAAGCCCCTACTGTAATGCCGTTTATATTATCTACTCTTTATACGGTAGTGGTCGGGCTGTTAATTGCTGCACCGATAGGGATTTTTAGTGCGGTGTTTTTATGCGAATACAGGTCTCAAAAAAGTAAAGTACTTAACTTTATTGTTGGAATCATAAGAATCGCTACTGATACTTTAACAGGCATACCCTCAATTATCTTTGGTCTATTTGGTATGCTGATATTTGTAAAACTGTTTGGTTTTGGATATTCTCTTATTTCCGGCATTTTAACAGTTACATTAATAATATTACCGACCATAATAAGAAGCTCCGAAGAAGCAATAAAAGCTGTACCTGTTTCACTTAGAGAAGCATCCTATGCTTTGGGAGCTTCAAGGCTAGGCACAACGTTCAAAGTTGTTTTGCCTTCAGCTGCAAGCGGTATAGTTGCAGGCATTATCTTAAGTGCAGGCAGAATTGTAGGTGAGTCTGCCGCATTTTTGTTTACAACAGGCATAGGATATCAAGTGCCTACTTCGTTAAAAGATTCAACAAGAACCTTATCAGTAGCTTTGTATTGGTTTGCAAATGAAGGATTGCATTTGGATAAAGCTTATGCAACAGCGGCTGTTTTGATAATCTTTGTATTGATAATAAATATTATCACTAATATGATTAGTCGGCCGTTAAAGAAAAAAACCAAATATTTATAATCAAGGATAACAAATGGATATAAAAATTCAAAATCTCAATTTATATTACGGTGATTTTCATGCGTTAAAGGATATCGATTTTGAGATAAATGACAAAAAGATAACAGCATTAATCGGGCCTTCAGGCTGCGGAAAGTCCACATTATTAAAGTCAATCAACCGTATGAACGACCTTATTCCAAACTGTAAAATCGAAGGGAAAATTCTGCTTGACGTCAAAAATATTTATGCACCTAAGATAGATATCAATAGTTTGAGAAAAGAAGTGGGCATGGTTTTTCAAAAACCTAACCCTTTTCCTATGTCAATTTTTGATAATGTGGCTTACGGACCAAGAACACACGGTGTATGGAAAAAATCAGACTTGAATGATATAGTCAAACAATCGCTGATGCGTGCTGGATTGTGGGAGGAAGTAAAAAACAGATTAAGAAAAAGCGCATTGGAGTTAAGTGGAGGACAGCAGCAAAGGTTGTGTATAGCAAGGGCTTTGGCTGTAGATCCCAAAGTATTATTGCTAGATGAACCGACAAGTGCATTAGACCCTATAAGTACAGGTATAATAGAAAAACTTTTGATGGAATTAAAAGAGGGGCTTAATATAGTTATAGTAACTCACAATATGCAGCAAGCGGCCAGAATATCCGATTATACTGCATTTTTTCTTATGGGTGAGATGATAGAGTTTGCTTCTTCTGAGATTCTTTTTTCTGAGCCTAAAAATAAAAAGACAGAAGACTATATAACAGGGCGGTTTGGTTAAATAAAAATAAGGAGAAATTGAAATGAGCATAATTGACAGTCAGATGACAGAGTTAGAATTGGAAGTCATTAAGACAGGCGGATATGTCAAAGACAACCTTGCCAATCTTATGAGTTTTTTTAAAGAGCCTCAAGAATTACATCAAGAGACTGCTCAAGAGCTGTATGATGTTGTAAAAATGTATTGCAGAGGGGTTGAAAATCGTTGTGTCAAGATTTTGATTCATCAGCAGCCAGTAGCAAGGGATTTAAGACGTATAAAGGCGATTATGAATATAATAATAGATTATCAAAGAATAGCCGATCAAGCCCTTCACATTATTCGTACTGGTGTCAATTTGAGCAAGATGGAATTGGTCTGGAAGATGGCAGAAAAAGCCAATACTATGGTTGAAAAAGCTATTACTGCATTTTTAAAAGGAGATCAGCCTGCAGCAAAGCTTGTGGTTGAAGGGGATGATGAAGTTGATAAGCTGTTTTTACAAATTAAACATGATCTAATAGGCAGAATCAGACAAGGCACAACAAATGATGATGATTGGATTATTGATTGTCTTTTGAGTATAAAATATCTTGAACGAATAGGTGATCATGCTGTCAATATAGCTAAGGAAGTATAAAAATATATATCAGATTATGATATAATTACGTTACAAGGAGAAAAAATGTCTTTAGTATATATTTTGGAAGATGATGAATCAATAGCAGAATTGGTGAAAAGTGCACTTGAACTGTCCAATATCAATGTCAAAAAATTTCTTAACAGCAAAGATTTTTTTATCGTATTGGAAA
>CALAYY010000221.1 GCA_937895465.1 uncultured Clostridia bacterium
CCCCATCTACTTCCTTCTTTTGCCGACTTACGGCTATGGCAGCTCCAGCACAGGCTTTGTAAGTTATTGCATGCAAATTTATCCCCGCCTTGTTTAATTGGGACGATATGGTCAACCATTGCCGCTTTTGCGGCTTTGCCTTCTTTCAGGCATTCTTCGCAGAATGGCTGGATTGATAGTTGCCGTCTGCGTGTAAACAGCCATTCAGGTGTTTTGTAAAAGCTCTTGGAAAAGCTGTCCCTGCTATAACGGTTATATTGTTGGTCAGTCAGTTTTTTATGTTCTTCGCAGTATTGTCCGTCAACCAACTTAAGGCAACCCGGATAACTACACGGCCTTTTTGGCTTTCTTGGCATTTGTTTTCTCCTTTAGCTGGCATTAAAAAAAGGAAGCGTTTGTACTTCCTTTATAAGTTTTATCCTAACCGGATTGGTTTAAAGTCATCTTCCTTTTTTATTGAGTGGATAATTTTACCCTCACTTATTATTATAACCCCAGATCTCTTGATTTTCACTATACGCGGTGTATAGTTTGTATAGACTTTTGGTTATTAGGTGCTGTTTATTAGATATTCCATCTCTTTATATACTCGATTTAGCCTGTAATACACTCCTTGTCTGGACATAAAAACGGTTTTAGCTATCAAATCCATGTCATAGCCTTCAAAGTATTTCATCTTCATAATAGACCTGTCCCTATCATCAAGTGCGTTTATTGCACTTTCTATTGCGTTTAGCTTTTTTAAGAGCAGGTCTTTTTCCGTGTTCAAAATAATGGCTTTGTAAAAATGCCATTTCTTTAGCAGTTTCTTTATCTCCGAAACACTTAAATGCATCTTCTATCTCCTTTAAAATATTCTCAAATAGTGTCTTTTGTGTAGTTTGCAGTATATGCTTTACCCTTACTTCCACCGCCCAGTCATCTTCTTGGGGTAATTCAGCTATCTTAGTTTTTAGCCATACTCTTACCGCTCCGCTTTCTTCAAGCTCTTGCGACCAGTCATCTGCATAGCAGACACCCCATAAGTTCCAGCTCTGTATCATCCTTAATCTTTTGCCTTTATAGAAAAAAAGCATAAGCATTCTGTCTAGGTTTTCGTCATAGTATTTGGTACGGAAATAATAACCGTTCAAGCGTCCGGCTTTTTGCATGTATGTTATGTACTCTTCGCATTCTCTTTTTAAAACTAGAGTTTGTAATGGCTTTCCTGTAAGTGCCATATAATCAAATACAGCCTCGTCCGTTACTACCGCTTTGTTGATTATTATTTCCGCTGTCATTAATTACTCCTTTCTTAACGCATGCATCACTTTCTTTACTTCTTCAACCGATCGGACCACCAAGGCATAACCGCCTGCTCTTAATATCTGTTTTATCGTTATCGCCTGCAAGACTGTCGGCTTGTTCTTGCCTGCCTTTACTTCGAATGCTATAAACCTTCCGCGGTAACAGACGATTATATCTGGTATTCCTGCGGTACCGTACTGACCGCCATGTTCTTTCCAGTAAAAGCAATCTGGGATTGTTTTCAGGTAATTGGTTATTGTTTTAATTAAATCTTTTTCTTTCAATTTCTTTTTTTCCTTATATATATCCCACTGTCATAGCGTCACAAGTGTCACAAATACCTCATTTTACATAGTGACACTAATCTCTTAGTAGGAATTTACTCTTTTATAGGGAATGACACTATGACACTGTGACACTAGGTGTTAATACAGTGACACTTTAATCATCATTTTCGATAAAATTGTCCTGTGAATACGGCAAATACTTTTTTTGCTTCCAGAACTTATGAATACGCTTTGACCCCGTTCTTGCTGTTTTATGTTCGATGCCATCATAATAAAGTTTAGTTTCATACTCGCTTATTAATTTACCGATTGCAGTTGCAGACTCAGCTATACTTTTGCCCGTCACATCATACGCCGCTTTTATAATATCAGTTGCATTGCCTTGCCAGCCCAAAGGATTAGAGTTTACAACGGACTTTATCGCCATAATAACAGGGTTGTTTTCATACTCGCGCTGAGCCCGTTTGTATTCTTCTTCTTCGGCTGTCCCTATAACTTCCCATTGATATTTTGATGTCTCAAAATGCACAACCAGCTCACTCTGCCGTATATCCCTGCCTGTCATTGAAAGTGTTGCATCTTCATCTTTACGTTTCTTTTTAGAGATAATGAATATTGTGTCGCAAGCGCCCATGATTCCGTTGCTGCCGCTTATCATGTTGAAAACATCCGATTCATCTACCATCTTTCTCAGGTGATGCACCAATAAAATGCAGATTTTGTTCTTATCGGCAAACTCTTTTAATGCAGACATTTCTCTATAATCCGATGTATAAGTTGTTTCCGCCCTGTTGGCTTTGCCCCTGATCTTTTGTAGTGTATCAATGATTACAAGCTTTATATCCGCATGCTCTTCTAGTTCTTCTTTAATAAGCTCCAACAACCCACCATCCAAAGGGTCGGCTTTGATTGCCAGATGTAAATTCTTTGGGGCTATATTCACGCCTAACATTTTATTCATCCTGTCTTTAAGTCGGATTTTGCTGTCTTCCAAAGCATAATACAGACAATCCGCCTTATTTGTTTTAAA
>CALAYY010000222.1 GCA_937895465.1 uncultured Clostridia bacterium
TCTTCACCCTTTTCAATTATTAGGCATGTTTTTTCTGTTCTTACAGCATGACGGGTTGAGAGCATTTTGTTAAAAAAATCAAGATTGGCAGAATTGCTGTTTAGGCATAATTGATTGAAGATTTGTTCTTTTCGATTCTTATCAGTTTCTGAATTTGTTCTTTTTAATTTTTTTGCAAAAACTACATCAAAAACAACAATCAGACAAACCATAATAACAGATGTATAAATTATAGACAAAGTCAAGTCGTCTATATAATATTTCATCCAAATAAATGTTATCAACATCGCCAAGACTCTGGCGAAAACATAATCAAAAATGCGTGAAAGTTTGTTGGTCATATAAATATCCTTTTTTTGATTATTGACAAAATATTTTAATATAAACAAAATACCTTTTCAAAAATCGATAAAAATAGTATAATAAAGACAAATGAGGCTAATTATTTTTGGCGGGACTTTTGATCCCCCACACAACGGACATATCGAACTTCTAAATTCAATCAAACTGTATAATAACGACAGAATAGTTGTTTTGCCCAATTTTATACCGCCTCATAAATTGGCTGATGCGACTTCGCAAGACAGACTTAATATGTGTAAACTTGCATTTCCAAAATTTGATATAAGTGATTATGAAATAATCAAAGGCGGAGAGAGTTATACTTATAAGACTTTGCAATATTTTAAAGAAAAGTATTCTTTAGATCAGAACACTCTTGTTTATGTCATCGGGGCAGACAGTATGAAAGACCTGAAGACTTGGAGTAATCCGCAAGAGCTTGCAAAACTTGCTACATTTTATGTAATCAAAAGACCGCATTACAAAAATGTTGAAAAAGATATAGACGAGTTTAAGAATAGTTACGGCGGTAATATTATCTTATCAGAATATGTTGGACAAGATATATCTTCTACCGAAATAAGACTCAAAAACGCATTTGATGCAATTGACGATTTGGTGCCAAACGATGTTGCACAATATATTGAAAAAAACCGCTTATACCAAAAGTATAAAAACATTACGGATTTATATTCAAAACTGGATCTATCCAAAAAGCGGATAAAGCATATTTTGTCCATGGCAATGACTGCTTTGAAATTAGGATATATTTATAAAGTTAATTCTGAGAGTATAATCCTTGCTTCACTTTTTCATGACATTGGAAAAAGTCTTAATTTGAAAAAAGCATACACTTTGGGACTTAATATTAGCCATGAAACCATAGAGCTGCCAGCCGTTTGCAGGCATGCAGATTTTGGTACTGAGATTGCCAAGAGCTATTTTGGAATAAAAGATGAAGATATTCTTAACGCAATAAAATATCATACTACGGGAAGAGCCGATATGTCCGTATTAGAAAAAATCATTTTTTTGGCGGATTATATCGAACCTATACGCACGACGCCTGGCTTAGAGCCAATAATTCAAACAGCACAGCACGATTTGGACAAAGCTGTTTTGATGACCTTAAAAAAAACTATGGATTATTTGATCGATAAAAACTTTGAAATTACGCCTTCTATGAAGCGTGCCTACGAATTTTATAATAAGGAGAACATAAGTGGAATCTAAGAACTTAGCACTAAAAATCTGTGAGATTTTGAGTTCAAAAAAAGCAAAAGATATTACTATGATTAATGTCAATCACATGACGATTATTGCTGACTATTTTGTAATAGCATCTGTAT
>CALAYY010000223.1 GCA_937895465.1 uncultured Clostridia bacterium
TCTTCACTATTGTCTGTATATGTAATACGCACTTCTGCAAGTAACGCCTGTCTATCTGCACTTATACGGTTTTTTCTGGTAAACACAAATGCTCCGACTGCCCAACCGCCTCCTACGACAGCCTCAAGCGTATTTTTTCCATTGAGCATGCATGTGATATCATAAGCCTGATATTGTAAACTATGTTTATATGAAGTAAATCCTGGAGCAAAATAGTCTGTACCGACTTTTTCTCCATCTATATTAAACTCGTAACAGCCCATTGCTGTTACGTAGAGCTTTGCATTTTTAATTGTTTTCTTAGTCTCTATGACTTTTCTAAAAACCATAGGAACAGGTGAGATTTTATTTTCCTTAAAGATATATTTACCATCGGTTATCCATTTCCCCTGCCATGGTTCGTTAAGCCGTCCCGTTTCAAATGTCATTGTTTCAGATGCTTTTTCTCCGCTGTCATCCTCAACTTCAAGAAACGCCGTGTATTTTGTAAAGGGCTTAAGCTCCTCTCCAAGATAAGGAATTGATATTTGCTCTACGGTCTCGCATTCCCAATTATTTAACTTTAAGAGTGCTTTTTTTAGGCTTGCACCCTTGCGGTCACTTTCCAAAGTAAAGCCAAATCTTACATTATTATTATCCGTTACACATTCTTGCACTTGATTTTCGCAAGTAAATCTTTTTATTTTAAGCATAATTTTTTCCTTTTAGCTAGGACCGACAAATACCGTTTTTATGAATGTTTTTACAATAAAATCATTCGGGGCTGCCTTAAGCAAATATAAAGTTTGCAAAAGGCGGCCCGAAAGATTTATATAAGTTGAAGTGGGTGAGAGGTTAACTCATTACTGTTGTCAATTTTGCACTTTCTTTCTTAGTCGGGTTAAAGAATGCTGCAACCATACCTGCTATTGAAGCAATGCCAAAGAATACAAAGCCAGTTATCGCACCATATGCAGAACTCATATTCTCCGGTGTCTGAATTGTGTCAAGAATCTCCTGATTTGAACCAAAGAGATAAGCAAGTCCTTCTATTCTTGTAGAGATAAAGCCAAACAGACAAATCATCAAGAAAAGAGGAACGACAATTTTGAGTGCATCTACAAAGATTGAAAGGACTTTTCCCAGCAATCCGCTAAATTTGAATTGCGCAAGTACTAGAATCGCAGCCAATACAACTATTGTCAAAATGGTAAATGTAATTAAAGTCCCAGAGGTCATATCTTTAAAATAGCCTTCCGATGTGTTCACACCGTAAATTGACACGCCTATAATCGCAAATATCAAAGTCAACAAGCTGATCCAAGTGCTTATAGATTGTTTCTTAATAAAATTCATTTAGTTTCCCTCCTTGTTGCGAGGATTAAGTTTGGTTGCTGCCCATGCGCATACAGCAAGTCCGCCTAATGCAGCACTTACCCATATCAATGTGATAAGCGTTACTTCCCACCAAGGCTTTACCATAACGGTTGAAATATTCATAACTGCACTGTTAGCAAAGGTATAAAACTGATATTTCAAATTCTGTCTAGCCTGTTCAACAAGCTCAGCGTCATTCTTTGTTGAATTAACAGAGATATATTTCCACTTTGTATCAAATTGATTATGGTCGTTATCTTTATTGATAAAGCTGTTGTTGCCGCCAAACTCAGCCACCTGTGTCACCGTAGCCATAATCATGGACTCGGCATTAAAATACTGAGCAGACCCAGCAAGGTCGGTAGAGACTACTCCGTTAAAGTTCCATTCCTCACGAAGAATTGTCTTAAGCATTCCTACATGATGAGAGGCATTGGTTGCTCCAATACGGTTGAAAGCTACCATTACTGCAAGTCCGCCGCCGTCTTCAAGACCGCCTTGGAATCCACGAAGGTCAGTTTCTCTCATTTTCTGTTCATTCATATATACTGATATACCTGCACGGTTATGCTCCTGATCATTAAAGCCCATATGTTTGGGTCCGTTCATGATGCCTTTTTCTGCACAGCCTTTTAAGATGCCTTCGCCCATTCTGTTAGTAAGCATGGCGTCTTCAGAAATGTATTCATAATTACGGCCATTGTAAGGTGTTCTGCGTTGAGTAAGTCCAGTTCCCCATACATGGTATTTTTGAAGGTGAAGACCAGAGTTACCTTCTACAAGACCCCATTCGTAAGCAAGTTCAGGGTTAAAGCTTGAAGCAAGAAGTGTTTGTGAATTGATGTTAAAATGGTAGTCCTTCGTTCCATCAACGCTCTTTACACTGCCTTTAATACCGTTTACGCCTTCATTTTGTCCAACTATCGGATTATCAACATTGGTAAGCACATCTGACTGACTGCCGCCGTGAATGACTGCGCCGATCGCCTCATTAACTGAGATGCCTGAAACAAGCGTATCCCAATATTCGTCATTAATATTGTTAAGCTGATCTACGCCGATGAACTCTGTTGAAAACTTCACTCCAGTATCTTTGCCGTCAACGTTTCTTGCTTCTGCTCCAGTATTGTCAATGGTATAATCCATGCCACGCATTTGAGCAATCCATATGTCTTTCTTATCACTGTCATCAATCTTATAGCCATACCAGTTTGTCGCTTCATTTTCAGTAATTTGTACGATATTGTTATGGTTGATAGGATAAGTAGCGTCCCAATCACTTCTTGAAAGGTAGGTAACAGTATCAGGAAGCCAATAGTTCAGGTCAGCATCGTCTGCAACATTGGTAATTTTCTTTCCGTTGTCAACCGAAAAAGTTACCCCATCAAAAGAATTTAAAGCCCAAGTTTTGACTGCGCCTTTTCCTTTAGCATCCATACCGTTGTCAGTGGTGTAACCCTGTGCCGTAAGGAAGTTGTTTACTGCCTCATGTGCACCAGCTGCCGCTGTAAAATAGTATGTTCCCTGATCGAGAATATAAGTTTTTGCATTGGTGTAGTCATAGCTTGCTAGATATTTTGTGGGAACCGTAATAGTAACGGTTTCTACCTGACCAGCTTTTACATTAATTTTCTTTGAATTGAGGAACATAACAGCTGATTTTTCTACCTTATTAGTCTTGTCATATTCTGTATAAGGCTGCTGTACATATAGTTGAGCCAAAAAATAACCGTCTTTATTGCTCTTATTGTGTATTGCAACATTTGCAGTTATATTGCCGTCCTCAGTCTTATCAACCGATACGCCTGTGATATTCTGCTCATAATCAAGATAAGACAAACCGTGACCAAAAGTATAAACAACTTCATCGCTGTATTTCCATCCATTGCCTGTGCTTGAGCCTTTAATGGATTTTGCTTTAGATGTATCAGTATTAGCTATTGAATCGTAATAACGGCTCTCATAATAGTTATATCCTACATAAATGCCTTCTGCTTCAACAATATACATACCACCGTTGTAATTGCCGCCTCCACCGCCAAAAGAGCTTCCTGCACCATTAGCTATATTCATACCAGGCCAACGGGGGTCAGTTCCAATTGATTCACCAAGTCTGTAATCCTCAATGTGTGTACCGCCGAAATTCATCCTTGCAGGAGAGGAAAGATTGCTGTAAGCATAAGTATCGGGAAGTGCACCGGTAGCGTTGTATTCACCAGACAGTACTTGAACAATACCTGTGCTCTGATAGTCATTGATAATACCCATGTAGCCAATAGCATCAACTTCATGGCTGCCTACTTTGGCTATTTTGCCTATTTCCATAGTGTTGCCTGTATTGAGCAGAACAATGACCCTGCTGCTAGTTTCTTTTGCGGCGTTGATAACCGCAAGCTCATCTACGGAAAGCGCTAAAGGATCCTCGCCAGTTTTATTTCCGGCAAAATCCTTAGCTGAACCAGGAGCATATGTGTTTGATTCGCCTGCACCACGTGCAAATACACAGATAGCCACTGTAGAAGCCTTATCAATTTTGCTCTTCCAATCTGATGCTGCATTGCCTAGGTTTGCTTCTGTATATCTAGAAGGTGGAACTTCACGCACTTGATAATCTTTCATATCGCCAGGGCTAGTTACATAACCGTTATTATATGTAATAGTGGTGTTACCGTATCTAGTCGTTTCTGTAAAGTCCGCCATAATAACGTCATAGATTCCTTTCATAGTCGCATCAAGCGTGTATCCTGCTGCTTCAAGCGCCTCGTCAAGATTCACCCTGTCAGCATTACCTGCTTTCAAATCGCCCGCAGACTGCATAAAAGGTTTCCATGCTGCCGCACCAAACAGCGCAATTTTCTTATTTTTAGCAATAGGCAAAGCATTGTTGTCGTTTTTCATAACAACAAAGCCTTCACGTCCTTGTTTTATGGAATGCTCTTTTGCGGCATTCATCATGTCGTCGGACGTTGCGTAATCGCTCTTAAAGCGAGTAGCCTCTTTATTTTCGTTGATTTTATAGCTCGAAGTTCCGAGTACACCGTCAACGGTAGATCTCCACGTGTCTGCTATGCCGTAGCCCATTGAAAATACTATCAGCAATGATAGAAATATGCTAGATAGTCCACGCCATAACGGGAGAAGTTTTTTACAAAACATCACATTTCCTCCTAGAAATATTTTATTTTTAATATAACACTAAATTTTATCAAAAGGAAATTCTACCAGCTTTCCTTTTGATAAATTAGATTGTTATTACCAAAAAATTATTTAACCATAAGATGATAACCACTTTTCAATCAAATCTTATCATACGTTTATTCAAATAGTCAATAGTTTCAGAAATTTGATTGAAATGTTGTTTATTGTTCATAAAACATGTTTAATATGAACATGTTTATGCATTTTTTGAAGATATTTTTTCTATAAACATCATAGAATATACAATTTATATTGACACTTTTTTGCTGGCAATGATATAATCAAATCAAATAACAACATTAATAATAATGTTAATGTATAAAATCGTTATAGAGGGCAGTAAAAATGTTTATCAATGAAAGATTCAAAGCCATTTCGGAATATCTAAAACAAAACAAAAAAGCCACTGTTGAAGAACTATCCAAATTGGTTTATGTCAGCGAAGCCACAGTGCGTCGGGATCTGATTGAAATGCAAAAAATGGGCATGGTAGAACGCACACACGGCGGAGCCTTTTATGTCGAAAACGCACAAGAGATTTCGATTTTTATAAGGCTTGAAAAAAATGCCAAAGAAAAAGAAATAGCTGCCTCTGTTGCACTTAAACACCTTCCGCCTTTTCAAACTGTATTTTTTGATAATTCCTCGACCTGCCTTGCCCTTGCTGAACGTATGGAGTTAACGCATAAAACGGTCATAACAAACGGATTGCAAATCGCAATGAAACTCTCTCAAAAGAGAGATGTTCATCTTATCATGCCAGGGGGTGAAGTACAATTTAACACAAACTCGGTTACTGGCAGCATAACATGCAACCAGCTCCGTGCTTTCAATATTGACCTTATGCTTTCTTCCTGTGCCGCAATTAATGAGAAAGGCGTTTATGAAAATTCTATAGAAACAATGCAGCTAAAGCAGGTGGCATTTGAACAAAGCCAACAGCGCATTCTTGTTGTTGATAACGGCAAATTTTTACAACCTGGGATATATCGCACTATGGTATCTTCTACATTTGATGCGATTATGACCAATGCCGACGACAGCACAGTCAAACCCTTTCGAGATATGGGCATTACAATATACAACAAAATAATATAGTCAGCTCAAAGGGTTTTAACAGCAAAAAAGAACCACATTATACTGTGATTCTCTTTAAAAAGTTTTTTGCTTTATATGTAAATCCCGTTTCCATCTTTTGAGCTATTTTGAATAAAAAAAAGACCATGAAAGTTATGATATAAAAAATATTAATAAATCAGATGTTTTGCCCTGTTTTCAGGTATTATAATGGTTTATAAGCCTTATTTGCGATTGAGACAAACAAGGGTTTCAACATGACTTATTAAAGAAGACATATTATTAGGATAAATATCATTCTATATTTAATAAACATCTAAAAATCCAGACTAGATTATAAGCTTGTAGGATATTTTTCTTTTAATTCAAACCCACTTATGCGCTAACCTAAATAGACCCTTTTTATTCGTTATGGACATCAAGACACATCAAAAAGGAGCGTATGTATACGCCCCTTTTTTACTGTCTTTAATAGTGCTTTTAACTCTTTTTACAACAAGTTGTTTTTTTAAGTTCTTTTACCTTTTTAGAATATTCGTACCAAATCCCCATATTAACAACCACTTGACCTTGATTAAAGACCGCATTGTGCGGTAAGAAATGCATCAGTTTGCATACTCCTTTCATCCCCTTTCTTCTGCCATATAAAAAACCTCCTGTGTTAGTTCTATAGTATCGCAAGAGGTTTTAATTTTTATATCTATTTTATTTAAGGGATTGTTCAAAAAATAGAGAACTTATATTTGCAAATTCAAAAAAGTAAATTAATTTTCAAATTTTTTTATATTAGAATCCGCATGATACTGAATAATTGCTTTTCCAAAGCTCTTGCCAAATTCTCTTAATTCTTGAGGCATATACGGCTTGTTCCTATGACCAAAATATGGCGTTTCAAAAGTTAATGCCAGTTTTGCCCCTGATTCGTTGCAAAATCTGCTGCAGCCTTTGCTCTTGCCAATGTTCCAGTCTTTTCCATGCACTATATTATGCTCTTGTAAATATTCAATACTGCATTTGTCTTGATGATTTTGTTTTTCCAAGCATCTTGAAAATCGCTCTTGCTCTTTATTATAGGGAGCTTCTAACTGTATAAGACTCATATAATCATGTATATCATAATATTTTGCAGGACAATGCAAATCAAAACTATATAACAGCGGCTTGGATTTTATAAATTTCATTAAGAACTTTGTTATAGGATATATAGGCTCGTCTATATAATCTCTGTTATGGTCATGAGGTTGACGGTCTTTGCCTTGATCACCGTTTTCGACTCCGTCTAAGTCGATAAAAGGAAAACAATATATAGCGCAATCCCTTATAACAGGATTGGAAGTTAGTATCAATTCCATTAATATCCCTTCTAGGACAAATTCCGCCATACTCTCACAGGCATGATGACGGCAGGTAAATAAAATAAAACTATCTGATTTTTGATTTCCTGCGGTTATATAAAATTGGTCTCTTCCGCTGTTTGTTTTGACTGCAAAATGTTTTTTAGATTGAGGGGAAATTATCTCAAAAAATCTCTCAAAGTCTTCAACTTGATAAGGAATGCTGAAAGCAAATTGGTATGTTCCAGAATGCAAAAAATCATAATTAAAATTTCTATGGTCTATAAATGTGGTTTTATCATAATGCCAGCCATTCCCTTCATTAATCGCCGGACCAAAATACCCTATAATTTCATCCTTAAAATGAAAAAAGAGTTTTTGAGGGCGGTTTACCACTATTTTAAAATTCCAATAATGCCACCAAGGTTTTGTGTCCCTTAAATCCTGACTTATGTCAATGTCATTACCTTCAATCCTATCAACAGTAATATTACCGCCAGGAAATTGATCTGTTATTATGATATCTGTTGATAGTTTATCTTTATCCATTTTTAAAATCCACCTTTTTAAAGAACTTAGTCTTTTTATAAACTAATTAGTTCATTTTAACTTGCTCATCCAACAACTATGTAAAATAATCATTATTAATCTTTTAATATGTCAATTGAAAACAAACGAATATTTTGTTCGCCATATGTTTCAAAACCAACAAACTCTATACCGCTGATTTTTCGTTCGACAGATATTTTTCTTAACCTTTGGTAATTTTTTTCTTCATTATAATGCTCAATCCATTTATTTCCGCATTTTATTCTTATAATAAACTCTTTAACCAATGAAGGTGCCAAAGCTGCCGGTTTTAAATCTTTAGCTATATTGTGCCTTTGAGGAAATTGACGCATTGTATACTCGTCATGATTAAATACCTCACGATTATAAACATATTCACGAGCAATATCATTATCAAAAACTAGTCTAATGCACTTGCAAATAGTTTCTTCAAACTCAAAGCGTATATTTTCTCCTTTTTTAATTTCAATACAATATTTTTCATCTGTAAAATTACGCTCAATTCCTGAGAGAAGGGATGTAAAATTATTCTGGCTCAAATTATGGTCAGCACCTTTTATTGATTCTGACAAGCTTCTTTTTGTGCCAAGAAGGTAACAATCATCATCCCTTAAAATCTGCTGCAACTCATATATATGCTCTTTTAAGTCACGCGGGGTCTTTTCATACTTAACACAAAGATAAACACCAGATCCTACAGCTTGCCCTAATGCTGCACATGTAGCCATTACTCTTGCAGAAGAATTTGCTATATGTGTGGCGCTGATATTTCTTCCTGCAAAATAAAGATTTTTAATATTAACGGAATATATGCATCTGTATGGTATTGAATAAGGAGGAACAACAACATGATGAAGAAAAGGAGATTCTGAAGTTTTCATTCCTTTGGGATTGTGTTCATCAATAGTCCAACCGCCATAAGCTATTTCATCATCAAAAATCCTGCCATCTTGTAAGTCGCTTTGGCACAAGATGTAATCTCCTATATATCTTCTGTTTTCCCTTTTGCCGGGCAGAAAGCCCAACCAATCCAAATCCCATTTTTCAGAATCGTAAGTGCCGCTGTTCTTAATAAAATCCCATACGCCGTAAGCAATTGGTATTAGTTCTGCTCTTATTTTTTCCGCATCGCGTATTGTATTATCTTCACCGCCTAACTCTAACCACCAAAAATTTTCACTGACGAATCCGTCCTTTTTCTCTGTGTTTAACCGATAAGGAAAACTATCTTTATTAAATTTTTTGGCAAAAGGCGGTGGTGTAAACTTAACCACCTTATCTGTTTGCCGCGCCTGTAAAATCACACTGTTGCCCATGGTCTTATTATCGGCTGATGCTCCAGCAAGTGATTCGTCATATTCATCGGCGATTTCTCGACCTACTCTATATTTAGCACCTGTAAACTCTCCTAAAATACTATCACCGCTGCTGTCACAAAAATAATCTGCCTGAATTTCTATTTCTGTATATGTCGTAAGCTGCCAAGCACTGACAGACTTTATTTTTTCATTTTTAGTTTCAGCATAAAAGACTGAGGTGTTCAAAAGCAACTCTATATTAGGTTCTGAAATAACTTTGTTGTACAAAACCGCATCCCACATCGGATAGTCCATAGATGGATTAAAATAGATATTATCCATTGCTATTTCTTCAATAAGCCCGCCTTCCCTGTATTCAGGGTTGCGTTCACTTGCTCCCCGCACCCACATACGAATTTCACTGGATGCATTCCCGCCTAATACTGGTCTATCGTGTATCAAAACAACCTTAACACCATGCCTTGCCGCTGCCACCGCTGCACAAATGCCAGCAAGTCCTCCGCCTATTACACAAAATTCAGTTTTTAAATATGTCTTATTTCTCAAATCTTTACCACCTTAATTTTTAGCATAAAACTTAAAATATTTTTTAAAGCAAGCCCTTCTAAAAGGGCTTGCTTTAAAACCTAATTATTTCGATCTAATTTTACACTGCCTCTGTTATTGTAACAGGTCCTACTATACATGAAATAGCAGCGCATCTAGTGTTGTTATCATCTCCATTATAGATTCTAAATAATGTAGATGTTGATGCTGTAATTGTCAAAGATACTGTCTGTTTTTCAAATGCGGTAAATATAACAGGTTTTATATCTCCTGAAATATTGAAGAATATCTGGCCGTTAGTCAAGGAATTATTCAGCATTGTAACATCAAATGTAATGTTATATGTTGTGCCTTCTGTCAGTCCGCTTAATACGCCATTAAAGGCAGGCCATCCGACAAGACCGTTAGCGAATATAGTATTATCTCCATATGCTGC
>CALAYY010000224.1 GCA_937895465.1 uncultured Clostridia bacterium
ATTAGATACCTTTGTCATGTATTATCCGGCTCTATTTTCTTTGGTGCTTGGGATACTATAGACTCATGGACATTTTCTTTGATATACAACTCTTATGTGTTAATAGATTTGGCTATTACATTGGTTATCGGAGTTTTGTTATTCTCATCAAAAAGCTTTACATCTCAAATGGAACGCTTTGTAATTAACGGTCAAAAAAATGTATATACAAAAGACTAGAACATATCAAAACAAGCCCTTTAAAAGGGCTTGTTTTGATGAAAGGATATAATCCTTTTGCTCATTACTTTGTCAAATTGAAAGGTAATTTCTATTATTCTGTTTAACTTATAATCGTTCCAATGATAAATCTTAACACTAAGGTCATTTTCTCCTACTACGATCAAATTACCATCACCTTGCAAAACATCACATACTTCTTTATAGCTCATTCCGATATAAACTTTCTCATATCTATCAGTTGACCATATGGGTTTTTCCATTTCTTGCGGCTTTTGATCTACAGAGCTAATATATGCAACACTGCAGACGGCAATTACAAAAAAAATAATAAAAGCTATAAAAACTGCTATCCTTCTCTTATCTTGCTGATTCATTGGCTCAGACGAAGTAAGATAAGTTCTTTCTTCGGCTAATACTTTTTGCTGCTTTATCTTTTCTTCATAAATATTATGACCGCAAAAAATACAATATCTTGAATTATTATCTATTTCAAGTCCGCATGATTTACAATACATATTTCACCTCAAAATATAATATCTTTTATTGTATTATATCATAATAAACATATAAATTATTTAAAACTATTTCTTTTTTCTTTCAATCTTGATTTTATTTTTTATTAACCGTAATTGCTCAGAAAATTTCTTTAATGTAAAATGAGGAAATGCTCTGAGTATCCTTCTTTTGCTTAACTTTTGAGCCAGTTTCCTATAATTATCTAATTCTTCATCTGATCTGTTTCCAAAATCATCATTAAAATCCGAGCCTTGTTCGCCTGCTAATTTGAATTTTTGCTGCAATCTTGAAAATAAACCTTTTAATTCAGCAAGCTTTTTGGATATTGCTTGGATATTAAATATTGTAAATAAAATATCGGCTATAAATAAAGCAGATACAAAGACGATCAAAATAACCTTGAAATTAAAAGGAATATATGTCAATAGCTTTCTTATGCCTGGATTAATCAAATAAACCAGAAAAAGACTCATTACACCCCACCCCAATGAATAACCAAGCCATATTCTGCCGTGCAGGTTTAAGGGATAATCAGAATAATCCCATAATTTCATCTTAAATATTTTTTCTAAAGCAAAACCAATAAGGTATTCTACAACTGAACAGATTACAACTCCAAGAACAAAAATCAAAAAAATATCGAATAAAGGATTAATTTTTATATACGAAAGAGGAATTCCCACCGCCAATGCACCCGTTCCATAAATAGGGCAAACAGGTCCGTTAAGAAATCCTCTGTGAACAAATCTTTTCTGTAAAGCTGAGCAATAGATTGTTTCTATTACCCAGCCAAAAAAAGAAAATATGAAAAACATTAATAATAATTCAATAATAAAATACATATCTGCATCTATCCCAAATCTAATTTTAGCTAATTTCAAAAATTGCTTAACTTATGTATTTTATGAAATAATTTTTTAATTATTTAAATAATAAAGCGTTCATCCTTTTTTAAAGAGTTTATTTCCTCAAGTTTCTTTTCATAGTTTTTTCTGCCCATCATAGCAAAAGTAGCTTGCTTACCCTCTTCTACACCTGGCTGATTATATGTGTTAATATCAAGCAAAGCACCGCAATAAGCCGTCTGGTACATAAAGTACTGCAATAATTCGCCTATAGTATGAGCATTAACTTCAGGTAAAGTTATAGTAAAATTAGCTCTTTTATATTTTGTCAAAGCAAATTCAGTGGCTTTTCTCTCATAATTAATCAGGTCGTTAAGTGTTTTATTTTGCAAAAAGTCTGTTTCAGGATAATCACCAGCGGAAGGAATAACAACTTCTGTCCTGTATTTTTCTACTGCCAAGAACGTAACAACCTTATCAAAAGGTCCTTCTGTATATAACTGAACTTGACTGTGTTGGTCTGTTACTCCCAAAGCTTTTACAGGAGTTTGACCGGCATGAACTATATTATTGTTATTATCCGTTGCCTTACCCAATGATTCAGCCCAAATCTGGCAATAAAAATCTGACATATATTTTAGACTATCAGCATAAGGCATCAATACAGAAATGTTTTTGCCTTTTCTCATGGATATATACTGCAAAAATGCTGTTGAAAGTGCGGGATTTTCACATGCAACTGGAGAAAAGCATGCTTCACTCATTTCTCTAGCCCCTTCTAATATAGCCTTGATGTCAATGCCTACTAACGCAAGTGGAACAAGTCCTACAGGTGACAGTACACTAAATCTGCCCCCTACACCGCCGCCCAAATCAAACACCTTATAGCCTTCTTTTACTGCTATATCATAAAGAGTTCCTTTGCCTTTTGTAGTAGTTATTATAATATTGTCTTTAGCATCATTAAGCTTTTGCTTCAAAATATTATGAATAATCATGTATTGAGATAAGGTTTCACTGGTAGTTCCGCTTTTGGTTATAACATTAAAAACGGTCTTCTTTACATCGATTACATCTAATAATGCCTGCATCCTCTCTGGGTCAACATTATCTTCAACATACAATCTGGGAAATTTCCTAACATTTTTTTCTAATTCATTGTGTCTAAGATGTAACAATGCATTGGCTACTGCAATAGTTCCTAACGCTGAGCCGCCAATACCAAAAACAACAACATTGTCATAATCTTGATATCTTTTAACGGTCTCTAAGATGTCCTTAACAACATCCTGTTGATAAAACGGAAGATTAGTCCATTCCTGCCAACCTTTACCGCGGTTATCCATCACCTTACTGTAAGCCAAATCTAGTAAATCTTTGTGCGTTTCAAATAATTGAAAATCTAAACCTTCTTTTTCTCCAAGAGTTTCCTTCATCATATTATTGAAGTCAAACTTAAGCTGCATAGCTATTTTCTCCTTAAAATTCCTTTTCTGTATAATTTTACCTTTATGTGCATTTTTAGTCAAATCATTAATCATCTTATTTTTACATATAATTAATCGTCTGTAATTAAAAATTTTTAGCTAAGAAGGTAGTATAATGAGAAAATTTAAGATAAATATTTTTATGTTTATTCTTGCCTGTGTATTTACCAATCTTATTACAGTTATCATCTTAGTTTCATATAACAAGAGTGTAGCTGCTGATACTATTGTGGAGCAAGCATATCTAAAAATTACCGTACTTGACATAACAACACGAAAACCATTGTCAGACACAACAATATGCATCCCAGAAACAGGCAAATATTATAAAACTGATGAAATTGGGCGTACTCCCACAATAGATGTACCTTATCTAAAAAACAGTCAATATGATAATATCAAGGAAAGAAATTGGGGCGATATAACTGTATTGGCATATAAAGAGGGCTATGTAGATTATCTGGTGTTTTATATCATGGTTACAAAAAACAAGACCCGCCATATAACTATTACGCTTGCACCGTATTCAGAAGGCAGTCAGCCTTATATTATTATAGAATCGCCTGAAGAACAATGGGCAAAAGATATTATTAATAAATATAAAAAATAAATGATATTAAACCCCAGAGCAAAGCTCTGGATATGCGGCTTTGCCGCCTATCCCGCAGCATTAGCTGCGGGGGTATTAAACCATTTGCTTACCTCTTCATTCGGTAATGCAAGTGCGAGCACTTGCGCTACCCTCATTTCATCGGCGAATAAATACTTATTTATTAATAAGCCCTTTTATATATTCAAAATTCGCTTTTAGGTCATCTAAGGTGTCATAATCTTTTGAATATAATTCTAAGATTATAGGAGCTTTTACTTCTTTATGTTTTAAGGTATTAATAAGTTTTTCAAAATCAAAAGTGCCTTTACCTATTGCGGCTGTTTCGTTATTGCTCTGAATATCACAAATATGTACTGTAGAAAGCCTGTCCCCTATTGCATCTAAGATATCATAAGGATTAACTCCGCCCTGAACTGACTGCTTTATATCTAATGTTCCAAAAAGCTCAGGACAGTATTCCTTGAGGTTTTGAAAAAAAGACGGCTCATTAAAAAAAGCATAATGGACATTTTCATAAGAAAGCTTTAGACCGTATGCTTTGGCAATATCAATTATTTCATTAGTGCGTCTGCCAAGTTTTTTATAATCAATATTATACGGCTTTTTTTTCATTCTGTACGGTCCGTGAAAGGTAAGAAACTTGGCATTGAGAATCTGTGCGGCACGGCAGACTTTTTTAAAAAGCTTTTCGGCATCACTCCTTACACGAGAGGTAACATTATATAATTCAGGCTCAAATTGTGTACCTAAGGCATGAACAGAATGTACGACAATATTTCCTTGGCTTTGTGCCATCTTTTTGGCAAAGTCTTCTTCGTATTCTGAATACGTGGTAAAAAAAACTTCAACCAAGTCACATCCTAATAGATTAAGATGTAAAAATGCTTCTTCGTTATAAATGCGATTAAAAAATGATGCTGTAGAAATTCCTGCTTTCATAATACCTTCAAAATAATTATAATAAAAAAGACTAACAAAGTCATCTTTTATCATTCTACAAAATATATTTTTGTGTTATGTAAAAAGCACCGCCAAATTATTTTTTGGCGGTGCTTTTATGTCTATATCACAGTTTCAATTAAGCCTACGTCTCCGTCTTCACGCTTATATATTACATTGACGCTGTCATTATCAGAATTCAGAAACACGAAGAAATTATGTCCTACTAATTCCATCTGAAGCTTTGCTTCCTCAACAGTCATAGGTTTTAGATTATATGTTTTAGTTTTTACCAATTTTGAAGGCTCTGTATCGTCTTCTTGAGGCATAAGCCCGTTCAGACTTTTTACAAACTCTTTCATTCTTTTATCATCAAATTTGGTTTTGTGTCTTGTTATCTGTCTAATAATTTTGTCCAAAGCAGTGTCCACATTGGTGTACATATCTTCATTGTTTTTTACTTCAGCTCGAAATGTACGATCCGAAAAGATAGTTGCTTCAAACACATAGTCCTCATTTTCTTTTTTCAGGTTGACTCTTACTACCGTTTCAGGTTCAAAAAATTTGGATAGCTTTTCAAACTTCTTATGGATAAGATCCTCTAGCTTTTTGCCCGTATTGTAGTTTTTGGATACAATTTCAAATTTCATAATAGCCTCCTACATGATTATTGTATATCCTTTTTTTGATTAGTCTAAACCTTTTGGTTTTGACTGTATCTACAAATAAATATTACCATTTTTTAATATGCTTTGTAAAGACGGCTTGTGAAAAATTCACACAAGCCGTCTTGATAATTTTATATAATTTTTAGTCAAACATTACTTTTTCGTAAAAACAGGCTTACCGTCTTTTAATGAACAGCTAAGGTTGGAATTATCGGGTATTCTTCCCATGAGCATATCTTCTGCCAATACATCTTCAATATCCTGTTCGATAACTCTTCTTAGAGGTCTTGCTCCGTATTCTGGGTCATAGCCTTTGGATGAAACCATATCAAGTACATCTTCTGAAAATGTTATAACAATATTTTTCTCAGAAAGCTTTTTGTTAACATCATTTAGCATGTTTTTTGCTATCAGTTTAATTTGAGCTTCTGAAAGCGGGCTAAACACTGTAATAACATCAATTCTGTTCAAAAATTCGGGCTTAAATCTCTTTTTCAATGAATCAAGCAAAATTTCTTTGGTCTTTTGTTCATCTCTGTCAGCAGAATCTTCAGAAAAGCCCAATGCCTTAGGCGTCTGTTTTAGTGCGCTTACACCTACATTGGATGTCATAATTATTATAGTGTTTTTAAAGCTCACAACTCTGCCTTGGGCATCAGTCAGCCTGCCGTCATCCAAAATTTGCAGCATCATATTGCTTACATCAGGATGCGCTTTTTCTATTTCATCAAATAAGATTACAGAGTAAGGCTTACGGCGAACTTGTTCGGTAAGCTGACCTCCCTCGTCATATCCGACATATCCTGGAGGAGAACCGATAAGCTTGCTTACACTATGACTTTCCATATACTCAGACATATCAAGTCTTATCATCAAATTTTCATCGTCAAACATAGCTTCTGCCAATGCTTTGGATAATTCGGTTTTACCTACACCTGTAGGGCCTAAGAATATAAACGAACCTATTGGCTTATTGACGTTTTTTAGCCCTGCTCTAGCACGCCTTATAGCCTTAGCAACGCTTTCAATTGCTTCATCCTGACCTATTACACGCTTATGCAAAATTTCCTCTAGCTTAATAAGCTTTTCTTTTTCTGTTTCATTAATCTTGGTAACAGGTATCTTAGTCCAGCTTGCTACAATTTCTGCTACATCTTCCATATCAATTTTTGCTTTATCTTCTATCTTTTTCTTTTTCCAGACAGAATTTAAGTTTTCTATTTCTTCTTTTATGGCATAGATTTTATCTCTGATTACAGATGCCTTTTCAAATTCGTCTTTACTCAAAACTTCGGCTTTTTCCGCCTCAAGCTTTTTTAACTCCTCTTCTTTGTTCTTTAATTGAGGAGGCATGGTATTGCCGCTGACTTTAACACGGCTTGCCGCCTCGTCTATTAAGTCTATAGCCTTGTCAGGCAAGTACCTGTCCATTATATATCTTTCTGAGAGTTTAACAGCGGCATTTATAGCCTCGTCTGTTATTTGAACTTTATGAAATGCTTCATAATTGTCCCTCAAACCTTTCAAAATCTCTATCGTGTCATCTTCACTGGGCGGATTAACCATTACGGGCTGAAAACGGCGTTCAAGTGCCTTGTCTTTTTCAATAAACTTACGGTATTCGTCAGTAGTCGTTGCGCCTATTGTCTGCAATTCGCCTCTTGCCAAATAAGGTTTGAGCATATCAGACGGCTTAACCTCACCTCTATCCGCTCCCGCAGTTGCCAAAGTATGCAACTCATCTATAAAGACTATAATATTGCCGCTTTTTGTTATTGTTTCTATAGCCTTCTTTAATTTTTCTTCCATATCTCCACGATATTTTGTACCTGCAAGCATACTGCCTATATCCATAGCAAAAATGATTTTATCTCTTAAAAGTTCAGGAACATTACCCTTTACTATGGCTTGAGCCAGACCTTCCACTACGGCTGATTTGCCCACTCCCGGCTCGCCTATTAAGACTGGATTGTTCTTGGTCTTTCTGCATAGTATTTGTATAATCCTTTCAATCTCATCTTTTCTGCCTATAACAGGGTCTAATTTGTGTTCTCTAGCTCTTTCGGTCATATCAATGCCCATGTCCTTTAAAGAAGAAGGCAATGTTGAAGCAGGCTTAGAAGTTCCTTTTAAATCAGCTCCTTCAGCATTGCTGTTGCCAAGATTTCCTAACTTGTCCAAAATATCCTGAGGCTTTACATTAAGTTCCTGCAAAATACTATATGCAATACTGTCCGTTCCCTGCAAAAGAGCAACTAACAAAAATTCACTGCTTACTGCCGGCATCTTAAACTGCCGTGCAATCTGCTGACTTAGCATTAATATATTTTTTGAACGAGTGGAATAATGAAGCTGCGTTTTTAAAAAACCGCTGCCCAGTATACTCTCTATCGCATTAAAATCGTTTTCTCCTGTGCTGACAAACCGTAAAATCTTTTCGGGCGTTACTCCGCATTCGCTCAAAACTTTGGAAGCCAGTGACGAACCTTTGGCAATACCGTATAAGATATGTTCTGTTCCCACTTCATTGCCGCCAACTGCCCTAACTAAGTTTTCCGCTTCTTGTAATGCATTCATTGCGCTTTGAGTTGCGCTGAATTGTCCTACAAACATTTTTTTCACCTCTTAAAAATCATAAATTGTAATTTTTATCTGACCTTTTTTTGTTGTTCTATTTTTTTGTCTTTTACATTAATTTTATCAAAACATCCCTCAAAAATTCTGCCCTGCATATATCTCTTTCCTGTGCATTAAGGTCTTTTCCGTATCTTAATGTCAAGTTAGCTGGTCTGCATGCTACAATTATCTCATCCAAAGCAGTGTTTTTTATATTAAGAATATTTAACGCCGCTCCAAGCTTGATTAAAGATATATTTTGCATAAATTCAGCTGAGTCAATTTTATACGCATTGGTCAAAATTCCCCATGCACGCATAACCATATCAGTAAGCTCTACACGGTTTTTGGATAACAAAGTCGCGCGTGCTATTTCTTCTGCCTCTGCTACCTTATAAATCTGATTATTAACCGTATTAATAATTTCTTTTTCACTCAAACCCAAAGAGTATTGATTGCTTAATTGATACATATATCCTTCGGCTTGCGTACCTTCGCCATAAACACCCCTAAGTGCTATTGCATCTTTTGATATAGAAAATATCACATTATTGATAGTGCGGTTAATGGCAAGCGCAGGTAAAAACATCATAACAGAAGCACGCATTGCAGTACCCAGATTGGTTGGACAGCTAGATAAATATCCAAGATGAACATCAAATGCAACTTCTGAATTTTCACTAATCAAATCGTCAACCTTGTCTGCAAACTCATAAGCTGATTCAAGATCCAATGCCTTTTTTATTACTTGTATTCTGGCATGGTCTTCTTCATTAATCATTACTGACAGTGTGGAATCCTTATTCAAAACTACCCCGCCAGTATTGACATTTTCTGATAAAGCATTGGAAATAAGGTGCTTTTCTTTAAGTGCTTCTATTTCCAAAGGCTTCATATTTTTCAGCAATAGCAAATTGCTGTCAAGGTACTTAGTCAAAGGAGTGCTGATTTCTTTTATAATCCGCATACCGCCTTCAAACCCTAGCTTGTTAGGAAAAGGATACTTAACAAGATTACGCGCTAGCCTTATGCGTGAGCTTACAACATAATTGCTGATGTCACTTTTTATCACTTTGAGCTCCTTTTAACTGCTCTATTTCTTTTTTTATGGATGCAGCATCTTCATATCTTTCATCTCTTACAGCCTTTTTGAGTTCTGTATTAAGACGCTGAAGATTGACATAAGTTTTGGCAATGCCATTGGGACCCTTGCCTGTATGCACATTGTCTTTTTGGCACTTTTTGATAACGCTGTTCATAAACGGCTCAAATACCTTATAACACTCTGAGCATCCTACAAAGCCTGTGTTTAAAAACTCATCGCTTGTTGTTTTGCAGTTAGGGCATTTTAATAAAGGTGCTGACGGCGTTTTTTCCATACTGAAAATTTGGTCAAACATATCAGAAAAGTCTCCAAACACATCGCCAAAATTATCCAAAAAGCCGCTGCCAAGTCCTGTTCCCATCTTTTGCTTTATAATCTGTGAATTGCATTCTGAACATAAATATCTGATTTTCGTTATTCCGTTAAGTATATATACATTAGGAATTCCTTCTTTTTTGCCGCAATTTTCACACAGCATTTTAGTTTTCCTCCTTAAATATGCCCTCTAAAATAGATTTTAAAATATTCGACCGCAAAATTTCCTTACAGTCAGTCGGCACAATCAACGCCTTATCAGTAATAGCTGATTTTACTATCGCCGCTTCTTTTTGATTGATTATGTCATCATCGATCAGCATCTTGATTATTTGAAGTGCCTTTTGATAAGTAACACCTTCTGATAAAGTATATTCATCTAATCTTTTTATTAGTTCCTTACCCGAAGGCGAAACCCTTATAACAGTAATAAAACCGCCGCCACCACGCCTGCTTTCTATTAAAAACCCTCGGTCAAAAGAAAAACGTGTTGCAAGTACATAATTAATCTGGCTAGGAGCGCAATCAAAATATTGGGCAAGTTCATTGCGTGAAATGTTAATCGTGTCACTCTCTCCCATTAATGTTCTTATAAATTCTTCAATCAAATTACTTATGTTTGCCATCTTACAATCTTTTCTTAATAATAGTCTTTAATAAATATTTTAAAAAGTTTGACTATCTTTGACCTTTGAATAAATTATACCACCGCCACAAATAACTTGTCAATAGGTTTTTTGGTAAAAATAGTAATAACATCACAAAAAAGCCCCGACTATGCAAGGGCTTAGTTTATATAAAAAGTGCTGTTAATATAAACCGTCTTTATATTCTTTTTAATTGTAACCGTTATTGACTGCGATCTGAGGTTTTTCTTGAGGCTTTTGAAAAATCTGATGAGAAACTTGAATGGGTATATAATGTTCGGGCGTAGCTATCACATTATGGCATGAAACATCCAAAAAAGTATTATCAGCAATAATACAGTCTGAGAGCGAAATATTGCCGTTAATATAACAATTATCGCCTATTACTACATTGTTGCCTATCTCTACTTTTAAGCCTATAAAGCTGTTTTTACCCAAAAACGTACGCCTTATAGCTGTATTCAATAAACCCTCTCTATTTTTGTTAAACATATTAAGCCCGTTTATTTCATTGAGCATATCCATATTAGCTTTAAAGTATTCTTCAATACAGCCTATATCGCACCAGTATCCATCAAGCTTATAGGTAAAAATCTTTTTGCCGCTCTTTAAAATAAGTGGAAACAAGTCCCTCGAAAAATCAAAAGCAATATTTTTGGGAATTTTTTTAAGAATTTGAGGATTGATTATATATATACCGCAATTAATCAGATTACTGTCAATTTCACCGTTTTTAGGTTTTTCCAAAAACTCTGAGATAAAACCGTCTTTATCAGTTTTGACCACGCCGTAAAGTGCAGGATTTTTAACTTCTTTAACTGCCATAGTAATATCCGCATTACTGCTTAAATGTGCCTTAACAATTCCGTCCAAATCAATATTAGTCAATGCATCGCCGCTTATTACTATAAAAGGTGCAGTTTGGTCAAGCCAATTACTTACTGACTTTACACTGCCTGCCGTACCTAATGGATGTTCTTCTATAAAATAATCAAATCTTCCGAGGAAGTTTTGATTAGTAGAGTTGATAATCATTTGCGGCATATGCATAAGAGTAATGCCTATATTGTTGATACCGTAATTTCTCAATAAATCTATGGTATAAAATATAACTGGACGGTTAAGTACAGGCATAAGGGGTTTTGGCAGCTTCTTAGTAAGCGGCATAAGTCTTGTGCCCCTGCCGCCTGCCATAATTATTGCTTTAGTGTCTTGAATTTTCAAATCTGTCAACTCCTAAAAAAGGTCAATATCTTTAGATTGTGCAAAGAGTATTTAAAAATGCAAAAATTTTTTCTTGATTATCTTTTGTCTTTTTGCTTTTTGTTAATAAAGATATCTTCTATCAATATCCAAATTCCAAGCAACGCTAAAAAGCCGCCAAATAATCTTCCCAACAAATCAGAATGAATATTTTTGACTAAGAGTGACGATAATGTACTTGTTAAAAGTGCAGGTATAATCAAAAATAAAATGCCTTTTGTCTGAACGAGTCTTTTTTTGAAATGTAAAATCAATGCAACCAGTGCCATTGGAATAAACGATACCAAGTTGACAGCCTGTGCAGTATGCTGATTTACTCCGCCAAGCATTGTTAGTAGCGGAATTAAAAGTGTTCCTCCGCCCATTCCCATACCGCCTAACACTCCGCCTGCAATGCCTATTAATATTAGTTTTATTATTTGCCACATTATAAAAAGCCTTTAATTTCTTTATGTAAAAATTGCCATTTTTAAACCAATCAATGTCATAATAACCGCAAAAATGATGCGTATAACCTTGTTATTAAGCTTAGAAAGCAAGATTGCACCCAACACTCCTCCGACTAATACGCCTGCTCCAGCAGAAAAACCTATGTCAAATCGGAAAAAACCTGATATAATGTAAATAATTGCGCTAACTATACAAAGAGGTAGTATAATAAGAATAGCCGTAGCATGTGCAGTTTTGGTTTTGGTTTTTAAAATGCGTTCGAGGACAGGCACAGCCACCATCCCTCCGCCGCCGCCAAAAAAGCCATTTACAAAGCCAATAAACATGCCGCATACTATAAGTAATATATTTTTTGGAAATTTTTTCATATTGTAAATAGTTTTAACTGAATCTACCAAAAATATGAAAAGAGTATAAAATAAAATAAAACGGCTAAATGGTATATATTAATTGATTTTAAAGCGTGAATTTTATATAATGATAGGTAAGTTATAATAGGCTAAATGTGTCTTTATACGACTATATTAAAGGGTGATAAAATGACTAAAAGATTAAGCATTATATTATTAGGCATAATTATGGCATTTGCAACAATCATAGGCAATTTTAATTTTGTCGGTTTTGTTAATGCTGAAGAACAAACAGAAATACCTACGGTGATTAATACACCTCTCTTAGATGAAAACTTTTCAACTATAAGCGGCGGATATCCTTCTGGCGTTTCAGGCTGGACAAGCAATAAGCTTCATGACAAGGTGTCTTCAGATGTAGTAACTGGTGTTATCAGTTTGAAAGTTGATTCATTATTAGCTAAAGTCCGCAATAAAGATAATCCATATAAACTGCCCAGTGACTTCGAAAAAACTATTAATATCGAAAAAATAGCGAGTTCTGATAGTAATGACAAAAACGCTAATGTCTTAATGATAAGCAGTCTTAACACTACAGCTTATTCTTACCAATCAAGTACATATTCTGTTAAGGCTAATTCTTATTATGAATTGAGTGTTTTGGTTTATACTCCTGACTTCTCGACTCTAGGCGAAAATGCCAATTATGGAGCGTTTATAGCTCTAAACGGCGATATCCAAGCAGTTAGCCAGCCTATCAGCACTAATCATCAATGGCAAAAATATTCTATTTATTTTTCAGGTCACAGCTACAAATCATCCTCTGTATCAGTCTCATTACAATTAGGCGATTCCAGAACTAAAGACGAAGTAAAATCCTTAAGACCTGCTACTGGTTATGCTTTTTTTGATATGGTAGTTTTACAACCTATATCTCATGATGCTTATTATAGATTTAAAGAAAACCCTTCAACTAATGCTTATTTTGCTGATGAAGCAATTAACGACATAACTCCAGAAGATTTTAACGGCAATTTTGATTCGGGACTTACTAATTGGAAAAGTGTTAATAACACTGCAACCGTTACGGTTTCTAGCGATGTATATCTGCCTTTTGGAACACATGCATTAAAAATGAGTACTGAAGGCAAAGGTATGGCATATGCAGGTTTGCGTTCTGCCGCTTTGAATATAGAAAGACACAAATATTATCGAATGGGAATCTGGCAAAACAATGCCGGTATAAAGACAGGCGCAGGTTATGCTACTGTAGTTACTATCGATAAAGATAAAAATATTGAAAAGCTTGGCACACTCAACAACTTTACACAAAACTTGGGCGAAAATTCATGGCTAGGTAAGTGGAGTCAAGGTAGCTTCTTTATACAAGGCTCTTCATTAATGGACAAACAGATTTATATAGAGCTTTGGTTTGGAAACAAAGATTCTTTGGCAAGTGGTACTGTATATTTTGACAATATCACCTTAGAAGAAATTTTGCCTGAAGAATATAACGCAAACAGCTCGGGCGGCACTACCGTTACTTTTTCTGAT
>CALAYY010000225.1 GCA_937895465.1 uncultured Clostridia bacterium
TACGAATTGGATGTTTTGGGAATGGACTTTGGCGTCTCTTTATTGCCTCCAAAAGTTGCAGAAGGCCGTCCGGGTACTTTTACAATCGGAGCATGTTATATGGCTGTGCCTACATACACTCAGTACAAAGATCATGCATTCAAAATTATAGAGCAAATGTTAGATCCGAGAATTCAAGACGGAATAGCAAAATTGGGATACCGTTTGCCTGTTCTAAAATCTACAATAGTCTCTGATACTTTTGAGCAGGAAAATCCTAAAGGCTTTGAATTTGCTAATTATGTTGCAAATAATGAAGTTCGTGGTCTACCTCCATTTAAGGGCAGGGTTTCAGGTATTTGGGACCAAGTAAACATTGTTTTTGCCGATGTTTATACATTTAGCGGTGCTCCACTATCTATTTCTTCAATTTTGAGTAACGCACAAGCGCAAATGACTTCAGAATACAATAGACCTTAGATACCTGATTAGATTATTTTTTTAAAGGCAGACTTAAGATGAGTGCGTATTATTCAAAAAGACTTGTAGAAAAGTTACCGCAATATGCTGAAAGAATTAAATCAAAGATTTATACCGAAATCAGCAAACTGGAAACAGAAGTATTCGTAACGCCCGAGCCCGTTTCATTTTTGGAACGTGAGCAAGGTACTAAGCTCAAGCTTGAAACGGGCGATATATGGGGCAAAGTATTTGATTGCGGTTGGTTTCACTTTTGGGGAGAGGTACCAAAAGAGTACCTTGCAGAAGATATTGTTGTTTTAATAGATGTTAGCGGAGAGGGGCTTGTTGTTGACGACGAGGGACATCCTGTACAAGGATTGACTTGTGTTGTTAACGAAAACGAACCGTTTTTGGCGATGTCTGGAAAAAAGGTTTTCCGACCTAATATTAAAAACGGTAAAATAGATTTTTGGATGGATGCCGGAAACAACGATTTGTTTGGAGTGTACAAGGGCGGCAAACTCATCAAAAGCGATATTGCAGTTTTTGATCCCTTAGCGCATAAACTATTCTTTGATTTTGTCATTTTGTTGGATTTACTTAATAGTATTCCGCATAGCTCGGCGCGTTATTATTCTGTTTTATACGCGTTGAGCGATGCGGGTGCATTGGTGTCCGATTGGACAGAGGGAAATGTCAAAAAGGCCATAGAATTATTAAAAGTTGAGTTGTCAAAAAAGAATGGCGATCAAAGCTTAGAATTTTTTGCAACAGGTCATGCACATATTGATTTGGCATGGCTTTGGCCTATACGTGAAACAAAGCGAAAATCCGTACGCTCTTTTGCGACGGCGCTTCATAATTTGGAAAAATATCCGTCTTATATCTTCGGACAAAGTCAATCCCAGTTGTATGATTGGGTAAAAAGCGAGTATCCAAAATTATATAAAAACATAAAACAAAAGATTACCGAAGGGCGTATTGAGCCGCAGGGTGCGATGTGGGTAGAAGCGGATACAAACGTGCCGTGCGGTGAATCTTTGGTGCGTCAAATTTTATATGGAAAACGGTTTTTTAAAGAAGAGTTTGGAAAAGATCAAAAAATTGCGCACATGCCTGATACTTTTGGCTTTACGGCAGCATTGCCGCAAATATTGAAAAAAAGCGGTGTCGACTATTTGCTGACCATAAAACTTTCATGGTCGTTGTTTAATAAATTTCCATATCATACATTTCATTGGATAGGACAAGACGGCAGTAAGGTTTTGGTACATATGCCACCCGAAAACAACTATAACAGCAATGCATCACCAAGCGCGATAAAAAGAGCAACAGATAATTTTACAGAAAAGGGTCGAAGCAAGGTTGCTCAGATTTTGTATGGAATAGGTGACGGTGGAGGCGGACCTGGAGAGGAACACCTTGAGGGCATGTCACGAATTGCAAACCTTGAGGGTATATCTCCTGTCAGGCAGGCAAAAACATCTGAATTTTTTGAGGTTATAGAAAAAGAAAAGGATAAGTTTTTCTCATACAAGGGCGAAATGTATTTGGAAGCGCATCAAGGTACATATACCTCTCAAGCAAAAAACAAATATTACAACCGCTTATTAGAAAAACTTCTCCGTGACGCCGAAATGCTATGTGCTTTGGCAACATTATATTCAGGTGCTCCCTATCCCAAAGAGGAAATCGAGCGAATATACAAAGAAGTCTTACTATATCAATTTCACGATATTCTTCCGGGCTCATCTATCAAACGTGTTCATGATGAGTCGGTTGAACGCTATATTTGTCTTGAACAAGAAGTCAGAGACATTATTTCTAAAGTCGTAAGCGGCGGAAAAAGACGGGAGTATTTCAATACTCTTTCATGGCAGCGCGAGGAACTTGTTAAAGAAGAGGGCAAATGGCATAAGATTGTGATTCCAGCACTTGGCTCTGGTGTTCCAACCTTAGAAAATGAGATGAAATCGTTTGGCGTTATGCATATTGAAAACAGCCTTTCAAACGGCAAGATTACAGCTGTATTTGGCGACAAAGGAAATATCATTTCGCTAAAATCAGGTGAATTTGAAGCGATTAACAGTGAAGCAAACGTACTTAATATATATTGTGACAATGAAAACGCGTGGGATATTGACCACGATTATATCAAAAAACCTGTGCGTCGTGCGGAGTTCTTGGGAGCAAAAACCTTTGTCGACGGTCCATATGTAATCAGAGAGCAGCGCTTTAGTTTTGGATCATCACAGTTTTTGCAAATTATCAAATTAAAAGATAATTCAGAATATTTAGAAATCGAAAACATTGTTGATTGGCAAGAATCACAAAAGATGTTCCGTATTGACGGCAACTTTAATATTACATCAGACTATGTTATATGTGATATCCAATTTGGCAATATAAATAGAAGCACGCTTGAAAACAACTCAATAGAGTTTGCACAATTTGAAGTTTGTGCGCACAAGTATGTTGACCTTACCGACGGTGCCGCTGGAGTTGCTATACTTAACGATTGCAAATACGGTTTTCGTGCAAAAGACAACTTCATAAGTATAAATGCACTTAGAAGCACAAGTAATCCAGGCAAGGATGGCGATCGCGGCGAGCATAAATTCAAATATGCTCTGTATCCTTATACTGCCAACAGAAATACCGAAAGGCTTTCCTATGAGTTTAATTATCCGCTTGTAGAAACAAGCAAAAGCATACCTTCACTTTTGAATGTTGAAAACAAGAACATTATTGTTGAAACGATAAAGCGTTCCGAAGACGGCAAAAGTACAATAATAAGGCTTTATAACAACTCAAAGGCAAAGCAAGTATCAGAAATAGCGTTTTGTTACGATTTCAAAGAAATACATCTAACCGACCTTTTAGAAAACAAATTACAAAAACAAAAAATAAGTGATGGTAAGATTATTTTGGAATTTAAGCCGTATGAAATTCACACTCTTTGTCTTGAGTAAGAACTACAACAGAGAAATCATAAAAAAAGTATAAATATTTGGAGAAACTACATGATAAATTTGACCGCAGCTGAAAAAACGACATTAAAAAAAGCCTATAATATTGCTTTGAGAGATTTAAAAATTAATATTAATCCCGACTATGCACCGCTATTTAACAAAAGAATAGATGTAATAAATGCAGGAGCAGATTATCCTGCAAAGTGGACTCGCGATGCATCCATAAATGTTCATTTCGGCGCGTATCTTTTTTATCCTGAAGAGGCAAAAAATACTATATTGGCTTCTATCGATACTTTTCCCGAAATAAGGATTGGCGGAGAATTTTGGGATGCGGTTATATTTTCTTTGGGAGCGTGGCAGTATTTTCTATATACAGATGACAAGGAATTTTTAACGACATGCTTTGAAGCATTGAAAAATTCATTAGTCCATTTTGAAAAATGTGAGTACGATGCTGAATACGGATTGTTTACGGGACCGGCAGTTTACGGCGACGGAATAAGCTGTTATGATGATAAATATATTGACACCGTAAACGCTAGCGACAATATCTTTCACTATAAGCAAGCAATGCTTCGCCGCGTGCATTTGGGACATCAAGGCTATACTATGAAAGTGCTCTCTACAAACTGTGTTTACATGAGAGCATATGAAATAGCAAAGCTGATGAGTGATGCCCTAGGCGTATCCGATCCTTCATATTCTAAGAAAGCAGAAGAGCTGAAGAATAACATAATGGAATATTTTTATGACAAGCAGTCGAACAAGTTTAAATACTATTTTGATGAGGACAGCACATGTTTTTCGCAGGAAACATTGGGATTGGCATTTTTAGAGCTTTTTGATATTTGTCCTCAACCATTGATGCGTGATATAATCGAAAAAACCTATTCGTCAAATCATGGGGTGCCAGTGTTATATCCAAATTTTGAACGTTACAAAAGAGACAAAAATGACTATGGAAGGCACTGCGGAACGGTTTGGCCTCACGCGCAGGCATATTTTGCACTAGCTGCCAAAAAAGCTGGCTGCGACGATGTCTTTAAACGTGAATTGTTGTTGGCTGCCGAAAACGCTTTGAGATTTGACCAATTCTATGAAATTTATCATCCTGATACAGGTGAAATATATGGCGGATGGCAAGAAAAACACGGCGGTTACATTATGTTGAACGATTGCAGACATCAAACATGGAGTGCTACCGGTTTTATAGCTATGATACTGCACGGTCTTTGCGGTATTCCTATCAATGATCCCAAAGAGTTTAAGAAAATTTCATTAAATATAGACGATTTATTAAGATAAAGGAGCCCAAAAAATGCTTAATCCGCACCTAATTGCGAGTACACGGCCTGTTGCAAAAAAAGAAAATATAATTATTGCGGAAAACTGCAGAATTACTGTTTTGACTGATTGTCTTTTTCGTATAGAACAGTCTGAAGCAGGTGGGCAATTTGTTGACCTTGCATCCAAAGCGGTCTGGTTTCGCGATCATGATGCAGTCAAGTTTACGCAAGCACGAGAAGGCGATATTTTAACAATAAAAACACAAAAAGCTACGCTAATCATTGACTTAAAAGATATTAAAAAAAGTAAAGCATGTGCGGATGGCAAAAAGCCGCAAGCCTTAGACAACGACGGAAATTTGTACGGTACGATAAGAACATTGGATGTATTCGGAAAAGAATTTTTTCTTGACAAGACTGTCACTGTTTTTGACAAAAATCATATCAAACTTGAAAACGGTGTAGTATCAAAAACAGGCGTGGCTGTTTATGATGATTCAAACACATTGCTTTTAAACAGCAATGGTGGATTTTCTCAAAGGGATGAAGGGTATAAGGATTTATATGTTTTTGCGTATGGCTTAGATTATTTCGGTGCTATAAAAGGTATGTATTCTATATGCGGTGCGCCGCCCATTCTTCCGCGCTGGGCATTGGGAAATTGGTGGTCTAGATACTACAAATACACAGAGCGCGAGTACCTCAATTTGATGGATAATTTTGCAGACGAGGAAATTCCTTTATCAGTGGCTGTTCTTGATATGGATTGGCACTATGTAAATGTAGAAGAGGAGTTTGGATATCCAAAAGAAGATTATAAGGGCGCATGGATTCCAGGTTGGACAGGATATACATGGAATAAGAAACTCTTTCCCGACCACAAAAAATTATTGACTGAGCTTAAAAATAGAGACCTAAGAATTTCGCTAAATTTGCATCCAGCTGACGGCATTAGATGGTTTGAAGAAAGTTATGAGTCTATAGCAAAAGCAATGGGAATTGACCCTAAGAGCAAAAAAGCAGTTGAATTTAATATCGCAGATGCTGATTTTGTTAATAATTATTTTGATAAGGTTCATCATCCGCTTGAGGATGAGGGCGTTGACTTTTGGTGGGTGGATTGGCAGCAGGGAAACACTACAGAAATGAAAGGGCTTGATCCATTATGGGCACTCAATCATTATCATTATTTGGATAATCAAAACCGTACCCAAGAAGGATTGATTTTGTCTCGTTACGCTGGTTTTGGTTCGCATAGATATCCTTTGGGTTTTAGCGGAGATACGCTGATAACTTGGGATTTTCTAAAGTATATTCCGTATTTTACCTCAACCGCCTCAAATGCAGGTTATACTTGGTGGAGCCACGATATAGGCGGACACCATAGCGGCGAAAAAGACGATGAATTGTATTTGCGTTGGATTCAGTTTGGTGTATTTAATCCCATAAACAGATTACATTGCGCCGATCAAAGTGTAGTGCAAAAAGAGCCATGGGCAAATGGTGCGGTAAAACAAATCGCAAACCACTGGCTGCGTCTAAGGCACAAGCTGGTTCCATATATTTATACCTATGCATATTTGTGCAATACCCAATCTATTCCGTTAGTTACGCCTATGTACTAC
>CALAYY010000226.1 GCA_937895465.1 uncultured Clostridia bacterium
ATGACTGGAACGCAAAACATTGCCAAGCTATGCAGCCGAAATGACGTCAAAATTGTATATATCAGCACAGATTATGTTTTTGACGGAACTTCCAACCGCCCCTATGAAGTGACAGATGAGCCAAAACCTGTTAACTATTACGCAAAAACCAAATTTGAAGGCGAGCTTGCGATACGACATAATACCGAAAAATATTTTATATTGCGCTCTGGTCTTATGTTTGGAGGAAATAATAATTTTGTAAAATCTATAATCCAAAAGTCCAAAAGCAATCTTGCGTATTATGCTGTTACAGACCAAATAATCTCCCCTACCTATTCGGACGATTTGGCGGATCTGATTATAGAAATGATAGGCACTCAAAAATACGGCACATATCACGCCTCTAATGAAGGCTCTTGCTCATTATTTGATTTTGCAAAAGAAATAGCAGAGCTTACAGGCTCCAAAAATTATCCCAAAGGCATAAGCTATAATAATTATAAAACAGGTGCTTTAGTGCCGTTATATTCGGTCTTATCTAAAGCAAGTCTTGATATAGGCGGGTTCAAAAGACTGCCTGACTATCATGACGCACTTAGAAGATATATCAAAACCATAGAAGAACCAAAGCCCGAAAAGCCTCAGGAAATGTTATGGCGGCAATATATAAAAGCTGATTAGACCAGCATTAACAATGTTCCTGCGACAATCAAAACAAGCCCAATAATTGCTTTTATTGAAAGCTTTTCTTTAAATACTATATATGAAAAAGCTATTGTTATAAGTATGCTGAGTTTGTCAATAGGCACTACTACACTGGCTAAGCCGTCATGCAATGCCTTATAATAAAAAAGCCATGATGCGCCTGTGGTAATGCCTGACAGACTTATAAACAACAGCTCTTTTTTGTCAATTGACTTAATGGTATTTTGTTTTTTGGTCACAAAAACCATTATCCACGCCATAATCAGCACGACTATTGTGCGGATAGCCGTTCCTAGATTGGAGTCTATCCCTGTTATTCCGATTTTACCAAATATTGCAGTAAGGCTTGCAAAGACAGCGGAAAAAACAGCATAAACAAGCCACATGTTTTTTGTTTTCTTGTCGGTATTTATATCGTCTTTATCAGTTTTCTTTTTGTTAATCATAAGAATCGTGCCAATCCCTATGGCAGCAATTCCAAAGCCTTTAAAAATTGTTATCTTTTCACCCAAAAATATAAAGGCTAAGATAAGAGTCAGTACCGTTGAGGACTTATCAATAGGCACAACCTTATTGACATCGCCAATTTGCAGCGCCTTAAAATAACACAGCCATGAAGCCCCCGTTGCTAATCCTGACAATATCAA
>CALAYY010000227.1 GCA_937895465.1 uncultured Clostridia bacterium
GTTAGGACGCTGGCCTCTCACGCCGGAAACTGGAGTTCGATTCTCCATGGTGGTACCAAACGAAAAAGTCGGAATATTATCCGGCTTTTTTTGCTGTATGTAGGAATTTTATAGTGCTTTTCAAGCATTTACTTGATAACTTCTTTTGATTTATATATAATGTTAATATTACTACTAAAAGAATTTTAAGATGTTTTTAAAGACAAAAATAGCAAGAAAACCAATAATGTCCAATTTTTCTAAGGCAATGTTCGGCATAGGAAGCCTAGGGTTTTGTATGGTTACCCAGACAGCGACATCGCTGTTGATGTATTTTGGCACTGTTGCTCATGGAATGCCTGGTACAGTAATGGGCATTGCCATTTTAATAGGTACTATTTGGGACGGCGCAGGAGACCCTATATTTGGGGCATTGTCTGACCGCACCAAAAGCAAGTTTTTTGGGCGAAGACATGGCTTTATGTTTTTTGGGATGTTTGGAATAGCCATTGTCAATATAATATTATGGTCGCTGCCCGCAGCTTTTCCTTTGTGGTTAAAGTTTATCTGGCTTACGGTATTTATTTTGTTGTTCAATACCTTTAATACTATATACCAAACACCCTATCAAGCACTCGGAATGGAGTTAGCTAGCGATTATGATGACCGTTCGTCATTAGAAGCATTTAAGACGATATTCTTTTTGATAGGAATGATAATCCCTACTGTTTTATTGGCGGTAGTATTTTCAGATAAAGGTAAGCCGGAAGAATATCTAACTATGGCATATCTGGGTTCATGTGCCATGCTTATTTCAGGAAGTCTAGCTTTTATGGGAACATATAATCAGATGCCTAGACTTAATATAAAAGCACGTACAGGCATAGTAGAAAAAAAGTCAATTGTTGAAATATTTATAGATTTTTTCAAAGCCTTCAAGGTAAAAAACTTTAGGTCTTTGGTCTTAGGCTATGCCATATCGTTAATGAGTGCCGCACTGCTGACATCAATAGGCTTGCACTTTTTTAATTACACCTTTGGATTTACTTTTATTGAGACAGCAATGGCATTGGGCGGATTGTTTGTTATGACTGTGTTTTCTCAGCCTTTTTGGATGATTATTTCCAAAAAGATGGATAAGAAACCGTCTTTGATTTTGGGTGTTTCAATAGGGTTAATCGGTATCTTTTATCTTGGAGTTATTTTTGTAAGCTATTATTATTTTCATACTATAGAAAAATCCAATCTCTTATTGTTTTTAATTATGGGCATGTTTGTGGTAGGCTTTGGAGTAGGTGCAGTTTTTTCTATGCCCAATTCAATGATGGGAGATGTAATTGCTGTAGAACAGCATCGTACAGGTATTAACAAGACAGGCACATATAATTCTTTTATGACTTTTGCTTATAAACTATCCCAAAGCTTGTCATCATTTTTGGCAGGTATTATGCTTGACGTCATTGGGTTTAATGTTAATAAAACTATGAGTGCAACTGTTTTTGCGTCTTTAGGCTGGTTGGTGCTTGGCGGTGTATTTTTGGTGCTTTCATTGAGTATTGTGTTTTTTGTTCAATACGGTATTTCTAAAAAAGATGTCTTAGAAATATCATAATATCTTACACTCAAACAGTAAATTATTCTATTTTGTTAAACAATTTATAATATTCTGTAGGGGTCATACCATATTCTTTTTTAAACAACTTAAAAAAACCTAAATAGCTGCAAAACCCGCATTTTTCAGCTACCTTAATTGCAGGCATGTCGCTAAGTAACAAGCTCTTTGCTTCCATTAATCTCCTTTTTATAACATATTGATATACACTTGTTCCTGTTTTGACCTTAAACAAATGCGAAAGCCGTGATGGACTTATAAATAAGTGATCTGCAATAGTTGAGACCTGAAGGTCTTTTGAAAAATTATTATTTATATAGGTTATAGCTTTTTCTATTGTTTCGTTAGACATAGCTTGAACTTCATCACTTTTTATATAGATTTCATTTAAAAGCAGCAATAATTCTATAAGGTGAATATTAGAACGGGTATCATCGCCAAATTTTGTGCTTTTGTTAAGCTTGGATATTTTTTTGATTATTTCCAATATTACCTTGCTTTCATTTGGAGAGGCAGGGCATTTATTAGTGCGGTTTTTAGACTGTATGGTAAATACTTGTGACAAGTCAGTAATTTGGCTGGACATAGTCTTGAGCCAGTTTTTAGATATCCACAAGACATATCTTTCATATATAGTTTGATCAAAATTTTTCATTTGATGCAGTTCATTAGGGGAAATAAGCAAGATATCTCCGCTTTTGAGTTCGTAGCTTCTTCCTTCAATGATAAAGCTTATGTTTCCACTTTTAAAATAATATAATTCAAAGAAATCATGATGATGAAGAGCAACTTCAGACAAGTTATTGTCTTTATAATATATTTCATATTTATCAGGTACTATCATCGTATGGCGCAATGGCCAATTAATTATGTTCATCATTTCACACCTCTTTAAGGCTATAGTAACAAAAAAACGCTATTTTGTAAATAAAACAGTAGGTTTATATATTGTTTTAGCTATAACATATACATTATTATTATACTGAGAGATGGGGTTATGATTAAGAGTATTCGTACAGCTAAAAGATCTAATGAAAAATTTCATGAATTGCCGATTATAAAACTTGGCAAGTTAAGCCAATCCGGTCTTAATGCTATTTATGTTGATATTCACGACCAAAAACAATCAATATTAGGTTTTGGCGGCGCAATTACAGAATCTAGCGCATTTTTGTTATCCAAATTAAATCAAAAAGACAGAACAGAAATTTTATCTGCTTATTATAGCGAAAACGGTTTGAAATATAATCTTGGACGTATAAGCATAGGCAGCTGTGATTTTGGCTTGAGTAATTATGACTATATCGCAGACGACGATTATACTTTAAAAACATTTGATATTTCATATGAAGAAAAATATATATTGCCTGTAATAAGAGAGATTCATAAGCTGCGTAACATGCCAATAAGTCTAGTTGCAAGCCCTTGGAGTCCTCCGGCACATTTCAAGACAACAAAAGATAAGAATAATGGCGGTAAGCTGATTAAGGAATACTGGGATGTTTATGCAGAATACCTTGTAAAATATGTTTTTGAGATGAGAAAAAAAGGTGCAGACATTTTTGCATTTAATCTGCAAAACGAACCAATGGCAACGCAGACATGGGACAGCTGTATTTTTTCCGGCGAAGAAGAAAGGGACTTTATAAAAAGTTCATTAATCAAAGCGTTGAATAAATATGATTTGAATGATGTAAAACTATTAATATGGGATCATAACAGAGACAATATTGTTGAGCATGCCAGCATAATTTATGACGATGCTCAAACAAATAAATATGTGTGGGGAACAGCTTACCATTGGTATGTTTCTGATGATTATAACAATCTCAGCACATTACATAAGATGTATCCCGATAAACACATTTTGTTTACAGAAGGCTGTGTAGAGCTAGTAAACGAAAAATCACATGCAGTAGGAATGGATGCTATTGGAAATTTTGAAAATGGACTGACCTATGCACGTAATATGATTAATGATTTTAACAATTTTAACGAGGGCTTTATTGATTGGAACATTTTATTGGACAATAAAGGCGGTCCAAACCATAAAAATAACTTTTGTGAAGCTCCGATAATGGTCAATATTGATACATCACAGATAATAAAAAACTACAGCTATTATGTCATTGGTCATTTTAGCAAATATGTTAAAAAAGGTGCCAAAAGAGTTCAGGTAGATCACAGTCTTGGAAAGGATGTCTTTGTAACGGCATTTTTAAATCCTGACGGAAAAAAGATAGTAGTCGTCAGCAATCAAGGATGGATTAAAAATTTCAATTTATTTATTGACGGAAAAAGCGTCACTTTGAGCATTCCTGACAAAAGTATAACAACCTATATTATAGATTAGGCTTTAATAAATAATTAATATAAATTTGTGGAGGTAAATATGAAAAAGGGCAGGAAAATACTAGCATTCTTAATAGCTGCTGTATTAACATTTTCCTTCGTTGGTTTGGCAGCATGCAAAAACTACGAAGTGACAAAGACGCCGCAATCAATAACAGCGGAGTTTACTCAAGATAACACTTTGATTTACTCGTCAACACAGCTTAATAATCTTAAAAGCAACTTGGTTGTGACATTGACATATAGTGATGGCTCTACGGACACAGTGTCAGCAGAAAATTATTCGTTGAGCGGAAGTTTGACGGTAGGAACAAGCACAATTACTGTAACTCTTGTTGACAATACCAGCATTACAACAACATTTAACGTTAATGTGATTAAAACCGCTGAAGAAACTTTGACTGACGCTAAGACTGCAGCTATAGCAGAGCTTAATTCATATGCAGACCCTGAAGATTATACGATTAATGCTAGTCAATTGACGGCAGCAATTGCAATAGGCACTGCACAAATTAATGGTGCAACATCAACAAGTGCTGTTGAAAGTGCATTGGATAACGCAAAAGCTCAAATCGATTTGATTTTAACAGACGAGCAAGAAGCAGAATTGGCGTCAAGCATTGTAAGTATCAGTGTTAAAACCAATCCGGACCAAATGACCTATACGGTAGGACAGAGTTTTGATCCTACAGGAATGGTTATTGAGGCGACATTTGAAAATGAGACTACTTCCGAGTTTGCTGCTTATGACTTTTCACCCAAAGGAGCATTGACTATAGTTGATACTAAAATTACAATTTTTGTAGCGGAAAACTCAAATATATCAACTACTTTAGATATTACAGTTAATGAAAAACAAAAACTTACGACTCCTACAAACAGTGTGTTCTCTGTATCTACTACAGGCAGTTTCGCATTAAATATTGACAGAGATGCTAATTTGAGAACCTCTTCAGTTGAGAACTTGGACTATCTTAAGATATATGTATATGATGAGCAAACCGCAACAGAGGAAATTGCAACATTTAAAATTATGTTTGATTATTTAACACCTGCAATTACCTTGACAGGCGGTACCGCAACATTAACCATTAATAAACAATCAGGCGATAACAATCGATATGAGTATATCAGCGTAACTAATTTTTATGTGCAGAGACCAGAAGCAGAAACATTCTTGAGTGAACTTTTGGGCGACAGCTTTGATTGGGGAAAGAACTATTACTTCGCAGCACGGTTTATTGCAATAAGTGACAGTATAAATGTTAGCAGTGATATAGGAGCTATTGGCTCTAAGGAATGGATTGCAAAACCTTTGACTGTAACATTTAATTCAAGCGGCGGAACTGCTGTACCCTCACAGGAAGTTGCTAAGGGATACAAGGTTGTGAGTCCTGAAGATCCTAGTTTCTCAGGTCATGATTTCCTTGGCTGGTTTAAAAGCAATGACGGCGGAGTAACACTAAGTGAAACAGCATTTGACTTCGAAAATACGCCTATTACTGCCAATATCACACTTTATGCTGGTTGGGAACAAGTCGGTGAGATTGTAAAAGAAAAGTTGCCTACAGTTATAACATATGATGCTGCATCTAAAAGTAATAACTTTATGGGCAATGGTTCAGGACTTAATCCAAAAACGTTTACATACAACAGAGGTGCTTCTCAAATAGCTGTTGCAGAATGGGGAACCAAGATTGATTATGTTTTAGTTACGGTGTATTCATCTAAGGATAGCAAAGACGAAACTCAATTACTTCAATTTAAGATTACAGGCAGAGGAAGTAATGCAGGACTGATACTATCAAGTCTTGACGACACAATAATTCACCGTGCTTCTACTTCAACTGATAATGGCTATAATGGGGTATCAACTACTAACGCATTTATTGTTCCAAAGTATTTCTCATTATTTACCAATCTCATACGTGCACAAGATGGTAATGAACCTATTAATGTAGGTACTAAGCTATACTTTAGCTTCCAATTAATTGCACCTTCTGACAGCGAGCTATGGCTTGATGGAGATGATTCTGATATATGTGTTAATGATGATGGAAGAACTTTTTCAATAGTGGCTCAAGACGGTACCTTTGATTTGGGCGGCACCAATACCGCATCAGCAAATACTGCTATTATCGTGTTTGATACTGATGGCGGTGACGAGAAGGAAAATGTTTTCTTATCAGTAGGTGCTCTAGGAGGTGCAGGTGCTAAATTGACAGTCTCTGATCCGATAAAATCAGGATATACATTTGAAGGATGGTATCTTGATGCAGACCGTACACAGCTAATTGATTTATCAGCAACTAACATTACTGCTGATATGAAGGCAGCAGGCACCGGTACAGTAACATTATATGCTGGATGGATTGCCAATCCTTAATTTGTACTTGTTTGATTTGATTATCCAAGTATCCATCTATAATGATGGATACTTGGAATGTTATATGGAGGTTATAAAATAAATAAATGAAGAAAAAGGTTATTTCAACACTGATTGGGTGTATAGTGCTTTTGACACTTGTCCTGACTTCTTTTATAGGTTGTCTAGGCGGAAAAGGAGATCCGAACACCTTGACAATATGGTGTCAAAGCAGTGATTTGGAAAATATTGCCAAACAATATTTTGCTAAAGAATATCCCCAATATAAATTAAATGTTACTGTTATGCCGACGCAAGACTTGCAAAAAAATATTGACCTTGCACTTAGCAACGGAACAAACCTTCCTGATGTATTTGCTATGGAAGAAGCAATTCTTAATAAGTATGTCAATAGCGGCGGTATTATAGATCAAACAGATTTATTGACACAGGCTGAAAAAAATAAGATGTACACATCTGTTCTTAATCAAGGTAAAGGTGATGACGGCAAAATATATGGATATGCTTATCAGATCTCTCCAGGTGCCTTTTATTACAGAACGGATATTGCACAGGCAGTATGGCCTAGTTACACTTTGGAAGAAATCGACGAAATGATTGGAGAAAGCTGGGATTCATTATTGGATATGGCAGCTCAATTGAAGGCAGCATCAAATAAAACTATTCCATTATATCCCGGAACAGCAGCATCTGGCGTAAACAGCAAAGTTACTCCTCAATCAGGCATTACTTTGGTTCCTGGATATGACAGTATGTCAAGAATCTTTTTCTCACAGATACAATCACCGTGGGTTGTAAATAACAAATTGGTTATTAACGACAATATAGCAGGCGGACCAGACCGCACTGTAACACCTAATTTGTTTGAAACAGCAAAATACTTAGTTGATAATGGATATTGCAACAATAATATATCAACTGCTGAAAACTATTTATATGATACTCCAGGATTTGCTAACAGCGTTTCTGTAAATAACAACTTTGGCTTTTTCTTACCTTCTTGGGGTATTATGACAACTATACAGCCTCAGGTAGTAATAAATAATAAGGGTAACACTCAAGTTCCTAATACTGTAGGAGTGTGGAGATGCGCAAGAAGCCCTATTGACTTTGCATACGGCGGAACATGGTTAGGTATTCCCAAAAAAGCAAAGAATATTGAACTTGCTAAGAAATTTGCCTATTATGTAGCTACTAATGACGCATTTAAGCGTGATTATGCACTTAACACAATGAACTTTGTCAACAGTCCTTCTATTATGCAGGAACTTGCTAACGAATTGCCGCTCTATTATGCTGACGGCGTAACTCCAAATCCTTATGTGCAGAAAAATGAAGACAACTCAACTGGATTTGTTCTGCTTGGAGGACAAAATCATTATAAAGTATTGTTAGATGTTGCTCAAACATTCCAAGGCAATAAATTATCAAGATTTGATGCAGTTTGTAATAATGAAGCAATAGTCTGGTCAGGTAAATACGCTTTTGGAGCAGACGGAACAAGCGGAACTAACGGTCTTAATGTTGCGATTGCCAATATGAAGGCAAAAATATTATCACAATCGCCAGGCTTACAATCGTAGTAAAGAACTTAAAGGCATTAATAAATGGAAAAAATAAGTCAAAATTATAACAATTCAGCAACCTATAAGAAACCCAAAAATAAGTATGCTAAATACGCATATATTTTCCTTGCACCAATGTTTATTATATATGCTATATTCTTTTTATATCCTTTAGTATATACCTTTCTTATAAGTTTTTCTGATATGCAAGGATTTCAGACTGATCTAAATCTAATTGGTGGCAATAATTATGCTTGGCTGCTTAATCAGCCTCGTTTTTATCAGGCACTATGGAATACGGTTATTATGTGGATATATTCATTTGTATTTCAGCTCTCTTTTGCTTTATTATTTGCCTATATTTTTACTAATAACCGTATTCAAATAAAAGGCAAGAATATTTACAAGGTAATATATTACTTGCCAAAAATTATAACAACAGCCTCTGTTGCCGTATTGTTTAACATGCTGTGGACTTCTCCTTCGGGAACATTATATAAAATGTTTAATGCTATTGGCTTGTTCAAAGATTATGCACCGCTGCAAAATGCTACCTCTGCGCAAATATTATATTCCTCAGTAGCATTTTGGCAATGGTTTGGATCTATATTAATTTTGTTAATAGCAGGCATGCTATCAGTTTCTCCTAGTCTATATGAGGCGGCTGACCTTGATGGAGCCAGTAAAATAAGGACTTTCTTTCAAATTACTTTACCGTTAATCAGACCGATAATTGTTTATGTCATTATTACCAGTTTGATAGGAGGATTGCAGTCGTTTGAATTGTCTTATCTTTTCAATCCTTTCCCTGCAGCAACAGGGTATATACCTGGAGGCCCGCCCACATCAACAGGTTACGCTACTGAAACCATAGCTGTTTATATTTATACATTAGCGTTTCAGGGCGGAAATTATTACAACTTCGCATCTGCTCTTTCTATGATCTTATTAGCAATTTCAGTTATTGTCAGCATGGTGGTGTATCGTAATATAAGAGATAGGGAGACGGCATAAATGACTATAAATCAAAACGTAATTAACAGAAATATAAAAAAAGTTCTATTGCATGTGCTATGTATTGCTTTTGTTTTAATTTGTATGCTGCCGATTTGGTTATTATTAGTTAATGCTACAAGAAGTACAGGTGAAATACAGACATCAGTTTCGTTTTTGCCGGGTAATCAGCTTTCAGAGAATTTGAAGATGCTTAATCAAATACTTAGTGACGGTGACATATCTTTGTGGTTAGCATTTTTCAACAGTGCGATTGTCAGTTTCTCAGTAGTTATCTTTGCTGTTGGATTTTCTGCTTTATTTGCTTTTGTATTCACAGTATATGATTTTAAGCTCAAAAAACCAATATTCGCTTTCGTGCTGTTTATAATAATGGTGCCAAGTCAATTGGGAATTATCGGATTTTATAAATTGATGGTTCAGATTAATTTGATTGACACTTTTGTGCCTCTGATAATGCCTAGCATCGTTTCAGCATCAATAGTATTTTTTATTACACAATATTACCGTATTGCGCTTCCAATGGAAATAATTGAGGCAGCGCGTATTGACGGCAGCAAAGAGCTTGGTATTTTCTTTAGAATGGCAATTCCAATCGGAATACCTGCATTGGCAACAATGGGCATTGCGGCGTTTATAGAAAGCTGGAATGCTTACAATCTGCCCAATATAATTTTGTATACTCAAGAAATAAAAACCCTACCCTTGATTATTGCATCGATTAGGACAATGAGTATGGGGAAGGAATACATGTCATACGGCTCATTGTATCTATCTATTATTCTTTCGATATTGCCGGTGGTTGTTATATTTATTATGTTTTCTAAAAAAATTGTCGGCGGTGTAACCATAGGCGGAGTAAAGGAATAATAACATTTTTTTGACATCATTAGGAGGATTTTTGGATTTTTATGCTATATCCCATTAACACAAATAGCAGAATAGTACTATCCCTAGATGGGGTATGGAATTTGACGGCGAGGAATTAAATGAAAAACTTGTTCAAACGCCTATTGTTAACGCACAGCTGATGCCTGTCCCTTCATCATTTAATGACATTAATGAAGGCGTTGAGTTTCGCGATCATTATGGCTGGATGTGGTATGAAAGAACAGTTACTGTTCCAAAGTCACTGTTAAGCCAAAGGCTAGTGCTTAGATTGGATGCTGTTACTCATCAAGGCAAAGTGTATATCAACGGCAAGTTTGTAACACAGCATCGAGGAGGATTTACACCCTTTGAGGCAGAAATAAACGAGTTCATTATAGAAGGCAAAAACCGTATTACCGTGGCAGTATGCAACATTATTGATGAAAGCACTTTGCCTGTAGGCGGTGTTTATGTCGGGCAGAGAAAAGACGGCAGCACCTTCAAGATTGTTAACCCCAATATGGACTTTTTTAACTATGCGGGCATTAATCGCAGTGTAAGGATATACACTACCCCAAAAAACTATATCAGTGATGTAACGATAAAAACTGATATCGCCAATAGCGATGCCACAGTACGATATGACATCGAGACAAACGGCAATGAACATTGCACCGTGACTATTTATGATGAGGAAGGCGTGCAGGTAGCGGAAGGCAGCGGTCAAAGCGGAACATTAATGATAAAAGACGCCAAATTATGGCAGCCGTTAAATGCTTATCTATACAGTATGGTTATTAAATATGGCGATGATGAGTATACAGAGCAATTTGGTATTCGTACTGTAGAAGTGAAAGACGGTCAATTTTTAATAAACGGAAAACCTTTTTATTTTAAGGGTTTTGGTAAACATGAAGACAATCATATCAGCGGCAGGGGTCTCAACATCCCAGCATATGTTAAAGATATTAATTTGATGAAATGGATAGGTGCTAATTCAATGCGTACCGCACATTATCCATATTCGGAAGAGTTTTTACGGCTATGTGATAGAGAAGGCATTGTTGTAATTGATGAATGTGCTGCTGTCGGACTGCACTTTAATTTATCTGATTCATTTGGGATTTGGCGTCCGGGAGTAAATACATGGCAGCATATTAAGACACATAATGATCATCAAAACGCAATAAGAGAACTTATTCGCCGTGATAAAAACCACCCTTGTGTTGTAATGTGGTCAATTTCTAATGAAGCAGCCGAGACAACGGAAGGGGCGTATGAGTACTTTAAGCCAATGTTTGATTTGGCAAGGAAACTTGATAATACAAGACCGCTTACCAATGTGTCATTAGCAGGAAGTGTTTCTTCTAATAATCTTGTTGCACCTTTGGTTGACGTGGTTTGCCTTAATCGCTATTACGGTTGGTACACACAACAAGGCGATTTGATTACGGCTCAGATAGAACTCGAAAAAGAAATAGATGGATGGGTAGAAAAATATCCAGAAAAGCCTATTATTTTTGCTGAATATGGTGCTGACAGTATCAATGGAATTCATGATACAACACCTGTGATGTTTACAGAAGAATTTCAAAGGGATTTTATTGCTGCCTATTCAGAGTCTTTTGACAAATACAAAAATATAGTCGGCGAGCATGTATGGAATTTTGCGGATTTTTACGCCGTTCAGGGTATAAAGCGTGTTCAAGGCAATCGTAAAGGAGTATTTACACGCGAAAGAAAGCCGAAGATTGCTGCGCATTGGTTAAAAAGCCGATGGGAAAATATCCCTGATTTTGAATATAAAAAATAATTGAGAAGAGGAGAAAACATGTCAAAGAAAATACTTTCTGTTATAAGCATATTAATAATTACATTTAGTTTTCTTTTTGTTACAGCCTGTAATGGAATGAATGATGACAATAAGGGCAAAGTTGACACACCCAAAACTCCGCCTGTTAGTTCACAAGATACTACTCCTGTTTTTTATGATTATGCTGCACCGGATTTTAATAGAGTTATTGACGGAATGACTCTTACATTTTTTGACGAATTTGACGGTACAGAACTTGATTTGGATAAATGGATTTATGAAAGGGAAAGCTGGTACAGCCAAAATGGAGCTGTTCAAAGATACCGTAATTCTAATGTGTCTGTCAATGATGGTTTGCTGACTATTGAAGTACGAAATAAAAACAATCCTATTGATGATAAGGATGTTGGAACTGTTACTTCAGGTGCGGTAAAAACGCAAGACAAGTTTAGTCAAACATATGGAAGAATTGAAGCTCGTATGCGTGTACCTACTTATACAGGAGCATGGCCGTGCTTTTGGATGATGCCTCAAACCATCAATGCCTATGGCGGTGGTTGGCCGTACAGCGGTGAAATCGATATCGCTGAATTTAAGGGACGCTTTAATACTCGTGTCGCAGGCACTATACATAACGCATATTCAGGCGGATATGACCATGCTGTAGGCAAGGCATATTACTTACCTTGGAACAGTCCTATTGATAGATTTCATGTTTATGCACTTATTTGGACACCTGATTATATGGACTTTGAAGTAGATGGAGTTGTTTACCAGCGTATTACTAAGGAACAATGGACAACCTCGCATTATGCAAGCGGCTCTTCTCAACCGTTTGACAGACCGTTTTATATAACATTCAGTTGCGGCGTAGGAGGTATTTTGGATGGTCATAGGCTACCCGATCTAGATAATTTTTCAACATCCTATATGCAGATTGATTATTTAAGAGTATATCAATTTAATGAATTTTTGGCTGGGTGATAGGAGGGTTTATGAATAAAATTACAAAACTATTAAGGATAATGATTATCTTTTCGTTAGCGGCATTATTACTTGTTGCATGTAATAAAGACAATAATGGCAACAAAGTAAAAGATCCTGATTTATCCATAATTACAACAGATTTAATTATAGATGATAACAACCAATTAACAGGATATAATAAAGACAGCACTGTGATTGTGCTGCCTGATAATGTAACATCAATTGCTGAAGGGTTGTTTAGAGCAAGCAAAATTACACATTTTGTTGGAAATGGTTTAACTCAAATTGATCCTGATATGTTTTTTGAATGTTCACAATTATATTTGGTAAGAGCGAAAAATGCTGTATCAATCGGAAATAATGCTTTTAGCGGCTGTTTGCCGTTGGAGATTATTGATTTACCAAAAATTTCATTTATAGGTGAGAAGGCGTTTTTTAACTGCAACTTATCTGTAATTGATTTTGAATTTGCTGTTGAAGTCAAAAATCAAGCATTTGCCTCAAATACTAACCTAACTACGGCAAATTTGCCTAATGTTGAAGATGAAACCTTCGGTGCTGCCGTTTTTGCTAATTGTAAAAAACTCAGCAGCGTCAAATTGCCAAAATTAACAATAATACCTAACAGCACTTTTAGCGGTTGCGTTGCATTACAAAGCTTTGATTTTGCAAGTATAATAGATATAGGCCCTAACTCTTTTAACCGTACGGCACTTGTCACCTTGTCTTTGCCTAACATTAAAACAGTAGGTAATTATGCTTTCAGTGACAGCAAGCTTAACAGTGTTAGTTTGCCCAATTTAACATCGATAGGAAAAAGTGCTTTTTCAGGATGCGCTTCATTAACATCTGTTAATTTGCCAAAGCTAATTACTGTAAGCAGCGAGCTTTTTAAAGGCTGTGTCTCTTTAACAAGCATATCCTTACCCGATACAACTAAAATAATGGATAAGGCTTTTCAGCAAACATCTCTTTCAGAGTTTGATTTCACCAACATTATAGAAATAGGTGCTGATGCTTTCAACAGCACAAAACTAGTTTCTGTTAATGCCCCTTTATTAACAACAATTGACAATTCGGTTTTTCAAAATTGCAGTCAATTAACAACTATAAATCTTCCGTTGGTTACTTCTGTAAAAATGCAGGCATTCAGTAATTGCGGGGTTTTAAAAGACATCTCTATTCCCAATTTGACTTCAACTGGCATTGCAGCCTTTGAATATTGTATCAGTTTGGAATCAATCAATTTTCCCAAATTAAACTCTTTGGGAGATAGCACTTTTGCTAATTGCACTAACTTATCCGATGCCGATTTAACAGCATTAAAAAGCATAGGGTCAATGGCTTTTTTGAACTGCACTGCACTTGAATCTTTTGATTTCAAAGGTGTTACCGAAATCAAAGCAAGTTCATTTTCTGGAAGCGGACTAAAATCTGCAACATTAAATGTTGTTACTGTTTCGGCTTCTGCATTTGCAGACTGTTCAAACTTACAATCAATCAGCTTGCCTTTAGCGACAGAAGTTTTGGATAATGCCTTTATAAACTGTGTTAACTTAACAGTTGTTGATGCACCTAATTTGGTCAAGGCAGGCAACTTTGTTTTTAGCCGTTGCTTGTCTTTACAAACTGTGTCTTTACCAAAACTAACAACAGTTGGAACGAACTTATTTGAATATTGCTCTAAGCTAAATAATGTAGACTTAGAATCGCTTACAAAACTAAATGATTATATGTTTTATTTCTGTACTAACTTAAACAGTTTTAGCTTTGATAAAATTACTGACAATGTCAGCGGCTATGCAAGAGGGGAGTTTGCATTTGCTAATTCAGGCATGATATCAGCAGATTTTTCTAACAGCTCTATGACAGAAATACCTTTTGGGTTCTTTTCCTCTTCTAAGCTTGCATCAGTTAATTTTGGCGGAAAAATAAAAACATTGGGCGGTCAGGCATTTGTTAATTGCCGTGGGTTGACGGCAATTAACCTTACGGGAGTAACAACACTTGGAAGCCGTAACAGCGGTAATGTTTTTGCAGGTTGTACAGGCGTTTCTACAATAATTATTCCTACTACTATTGTCAGAATGTACGGAAACAGTCAATTTGGCGGTTGGAGAAACACTCAAATCATTTTTGTAAGATTTAATCAAGCAAATATTCCGGCTAATTGGAGCGATTGGCTAACAAACTGTAATGCTGTTGTAACTTACGGATATGCTGGTAATTAAGGGAGAATATATGAAAAGAAATAAATTAAGAACTATCTTTTTGGCAACATTAGTAGCTATGCTGTCATTAATTATTGTTTCGTGCAGTCAGGGCTCGAATAATAACGATCAAAATGTTGATTTGCCTC
>CALAYY010000228.1 GCA_937895465.1 uncultured Clostridia bacterium
ATTACTTATAAAACTAAATGTGGACTTATCATAAAAAGAATTATTTTTATCTTACCCCAAACAGAGGATTTGCCTCAAGCAGTTGAAACACAAAGAATAACAGTTTTTAATACAGGCAAGACAGATAGGAATCTCAAAATTGTCTTTACTGGCATGTTTGGCACTTCAGCTGATCATGCGCTTATGAATGATGTTGTTTATTCTACTGTTATAATGGAATCAGAAACTGTATATAAAGATAATAATCTTGCCGCTTTTTCTACACATTATTATCCGCCGTATTTTCAAGAAGATAAGCGTTTTGTGACACTTTATAGCCAAGGCTCCTATTTTGAGGATTTTTGTGCGGATTTCTCGGCTTTCGTAGGTAAAGGCACTTTGGAACATCCTCAAAATGTTGCTGTACTGCCTTCTAAACATAACCAAAAAGGCCCTGGATTTTTTGCCTTGGGCAAAAGCTTTCTTGCTAAGTCTAATCAAGAAATTGTCATAGATACATATACAGGTGCAGTCTCGGCACAACAAAACCTTAATGAAGTGTTTGATTCTTTGGTCGAAAAGCTTTTAACCGAGATAGAACAGCCCAATTTCTTTGACAAAATGTTTCTAAAAACCAAAAACTTTTATTCTGACTTTTCATCCTATCTTCAAATCAGTACTGAGGATAATAATTTTAACGCTTATATTAACAACAATTTACCCTTCCAAATTCTATATCAAACCTTTGTCTCACGTTCTTTTGCTCAGACACAAAAAGGATTTAGAGAAATAGGATTTAGAGAAATTCAGGATATTTACGCCTCAATGTATTATATGGCGGCGATGAATAACACCAAGCTCATAAGCCAGCTTATAAGAGAATGGGCTAACAATGTATATGAACTGGGTTATACTAATCACAACTTTTTTTGGAAAGGCAAGGAACCGGGAATATGCTCAGATGACGGCTTATGGCTGGCGCCTGCTATCTATAGATACATAACGCTTACAGGTGATATAGACTTTTTAAATCAACAATGTAATATAGCAGGTAGCAAAAAAACACGCACTCTATACGAAACCCTAAAGACTATTATCAGATACAGTGGTGAAATATCTATAGGAAAAAACGGTTTTCCTTTATTGGATAGAAGTGATTGGAACGACTGCTTAAAATTAGATGATAATTGGTTGGATGGACTAGAAAAAGAAAAGAGATATTATAAACAGCTAGAAGAAAAAGGTCAGTCTTTTGGTGTTCCCTTTGAAAACGATTTATGCGAAAGCGTAATGAATTTGTTTCTGCTGATTATTACCGTGCAATACACATTGGAACTTGCTCAAAAAATTAATGACAAACAATATGCTGATTATCTTATTTCTTTACTCAACAGATTAAAAACTAATGCTCATCAAAAAGCATGGAAAGGCGATTTTTTTGCGCGTGTTATGATAAACCGTTATGAAGATGGAAAGTACACCTATCTCGGTGCTCAAAAAGACGGATTATCAAGCGACCCTGAAATTGACGGTACTTATTTCCTTAATTCGTTTAGCTGGTCAATTTTATCTGATACCGCTACTGAAGATCAAATAAAAGCTATGCTAGTTCCCCTCAAAAAACATCTTTTGACTGAGGCTGGTTTCAAACTTAATACTCCTGCTGACTTAGAAAGACTCGCATACGGAACAGCAAGCGGTCATTATTTCCCTGGAGACCGTGAAAACGGCGGAGTGTTTAAGCATGCCACAATGATGGCTACTTCTGCTATGCTTCAAGCGGCAAGGACTGTAAAAAATGAAGAGCTTGCTTGTGAATTAACAAAGTTATGCGGATACATGTTAGATAGGGTTTTGCCTTACAAGACCTTGGAAAACCCCTTTGTACTCAAAGGCAATCCCCGTTTTTGTACCCAATACAACAACTCTCAAACCAATGAAAATATAGGTCCTATGGTTTCGGGTACTGCATCGTGGCTTACCTTAACAGTATTTGAAATGTTTGGACTTAATGTAACTACGCAAGGTATTGAGCTTAACCCCATGATGTTAAGCGATATGAATCAAGCTGACCTTACACTAAAGATAAGAGGCTGTGAATATAATATTAAAATCAAGAAGAACAAAAAGGGCTTCTGCCGTATGAGCGATAGCACTAATATAGTTTTGGATGGCAAGGAGCACAAAGGTGCAATACCTCTTGATTCAGATAAAAAAATAAGAAAAATTGAGATATATATATAAAGGAACTTTATGATGAAATACGGATATTTTGATGACCAAAATAAAGAATATGTGATTACAACTCCTGTTACACCCTACCCTTGGATTAATTATTTGGGAACAAAGGACTTCTTTTCCCTTATATCCAATACTGCCGGAGGCTACAGCTTTTATAAAGATGCACGCCTGCGCAGAATTACCAGATACCGTTACAATAACGTTCCGATTGACGCTGGAGGAAATTATATCTATTTAAAAGACGGTGATTGTGTTTGGTCGCCCGGCTTTAAACCTGTGAAAACTCAACTAGACAGCTATGAATGCCGTCATGGTTTGGGTTACACTGTCATAAACTCATCCAAAAATAATATTAACGCACAAGTTCTTTATTTTGTGCCGATGAACACAAGCGCAATGATACAGCGGCTCAGGCTTACCAACAATGACAAAAAAGCCAAGAAGGTTAAGCTCTGGACATTAGAAGAGTTCTGCTTATGGAATGCTTATGATGATATGACTAATTTCCAAAGAAACTTTTCGACAGGTGAAGTTGAAGTTGAAGGTAATGTAATTTATCATATAACAGAATATCGTGAACGCCGTAATCATTATGCATATTATGCCTCTATCAATGATATTAACGGCTTTGATACTGATAGGGACAGCTTCTTGGGATTATATAACGGCTTTGACAGCCCAAAAGCAGTAGCTAACGGCGTTTCTTACAATTCTTTGGCTCAAGGTTGGTCGCCTATTGCTTCTCATCATATAGAAATTGAGTTAAAACCTAATGAAACTAAGGATTATATATTTATACTTGGATATGCAGAATTACCTGAAGATCAAAAATGGAAAGACGGCAAAATTAACAAAACCCCTGCACTTGAATTAATAAGCAGATTTGATAATTCAAAAAAAGTTGAGCAAACTTTAAACGAAATAAAAGAGTTTTGGAATAATCTTCTTGATAAATTTAATCTTACAAGCGAAGATGAAAAGCTTAACCGTATGGTTAATATCTGGAATCAATACCAAGTAATGGTTACTTTCAATATGTCCAGAAGTGCGTCTTATTTTGAAAGCGGAATAGGCAGAGGAATGGGATTTAGAGACAGCTCACAAGATATTTTGGGCTTTGTACATCAGATTCCGCATCTTGCACGTGAGCGTATTATTGACCTTGCTTCTACCCAACTGCCTGACGGCGGAGCGTATCACCAATATCAGCCTCTTACCAAAAAAGGCAATCATGACCTAGGCGGCAACTTTAATGATGATCCGCTATGGCTTATCTTGGCAGTTTGTGCTTATATAAGAGAAACAGCTGACTTTGATATCTTAGAAGAACTTGTGCCTTACGATAACAATCAAGAACTTGCATCCCCCATGCATGAGCATCTAAAGCGTGCATTTAAAAAGGTTGTAGAAAATCTTGGTCCGCATAACTTACCTTTGATTGGCAGAGCGGATTGGAATGATTGCCTTAATCTTAATTGTTTTTCTAAAAATCCTGATGAAAACTTTCAAACAACGCAAAATTATGAAAGTAATGTTGCTGAAAGCGTACTTATTGCATGTATGGCTGTATATATCGGAAAAGATTATATCAAACTTTGTGAAAAGTACGGTCAGAAAGAGGATGAAAACTATGCTAAAACACAAGTTGCCAAGATGGAACAGGCAGTCAAGGAGTTTGGATGGGACGGCGAATGGTTTTTGCGTGCTTATGATGCCTTTTCTAACCCTGTCGGCTCTGATAAATGCGAAGAAGGCAAAATATTTATAGAAACTCAAGGCTTTGGAGCAATGGCTCTTATTGGAAACGATGAAAATCTTCCCCGCCGTGCATTAGACAGTGCATGGAAGCACCTTGCTACAAAATACGGCTTTGTATTAGTTCAGCCAGCTTATACCAAATATCACATTAACTTGGGTGAAATTAGTTCTTATCCGCCTGGATACAAAGAAAACGCCGCAGTATTTTGCCATAACAATCCTTGGATTATGATGGGAGAAGCTGCAATCGGTAGAGGCAATAATGCCTTCGAGTCTTATAAGCGAATTTGCCCTGCTTACTTAGAGGATATCAGCGATATTCACAAAACAGAGCCTTATGTGTATTCTCAGATGATAGCAGGTTGTGATGCAGGTAATTTTGGGCAAGCCAAAAACTCATGGCTTACCGGAACTGCTTCTTGGAATTTTGTTGCAGTGTCCCAAAGTATATTGGGTATAAGACCTGAATATGACGGATTATTAATTGACCCGTGTATTCCTGAAAACTTCAAAGGCTATAAAATTATAAGACATTATCAAAATGCAATATATAATATTACAATTGAAAATCCTCATAAAAAATCAAAAGGAATAAAGCATCTAATTGTTGACGGCAAAAAGATAGAAGGCAACATTATCCCCAGCTTTAAAGATAACAAGATTCATAATATTATAGCAACCATAGAAGGATAGTAAATAAGTTTCTTTCCTAAAACCCTCATTCTCCACCCTAGAAAAAAGCCCTATAATAAGGGCTTTTTTCTTTTAGCCTTCACCTTATTTTTTAATCTATTTCTAATTCTTTTTTAATCATTTTTACCATTAAATTTGATATAATGTTTTTAAGGAGATTATTATGAATATTAACATTGTTTATGCAACCATGACAAAGCATTCCAAAAAGCTGGCAGAAGCTATTGGAACAGAACTTAACATCAAGACACAAAATGTAAAAGAAAATGTTATGCTTGAAAACACCGACCTTTTATTTGTTGTAGGCGGTATTTATGGGGGCAAAAGCTTACCTGTTCTTTTAGATTATGTAAAAACTCTTGACAGCCAAAAAATTAGAAAGGTTGCACTAATTACATCCAACTGTTCCAAGAAACAAGGGCAAGACGATGTGCGTAACATTTTGAAAGACAAAGGGATTGAAGTCATTGATGAATTTATCTGCTATGGCGGTTTCTTATTTTTTAAAATGGGGCATCCCAATAAAGAAGAAATACAGCAAGCTGTGGATTTTGCAGTCAAAGCAGCAAAAAACCTGCATTAAGTTTTATTCTAATTTTACAACAGCAATAAAAAAAGTTCCCTAATTCTTAAACTAGGGAACTTTTTTATTAAGGATTATATTTGATTTTAATAGACCTTTTCAACTTTAACTTTCCAAATAGCACGGCTTATAACCTTCATTATCTCAACAATAGGTATTATTGCAATCGCCATAGCAAAAACAATCAGCCATTCTGTAAGGTTGAGTGGAACGCTTCTGATAACAACGGCAATCGGAGCAATTGATATTATCAATACTGTAAATACAATTAAAGCACCAATACTTATTATCAGCATCTTATTGCCAAATAGGTTTCGTCCAAAAATAGTCTTTCGTTCCTTATGGATATTAAGGCAATGAAATAACTGTATTAAAGACAATGTTGCAAATGCCATTGTGGTTGCAGTTTCATTTGGATTGTCATGCCCTATCGCTCTTCCGATAAAGTATGCGCTGTAAGTAAGTATTGTCATAAAAGCGGCTTGAATTAATATGTTTCCCACAAGGAATACATTGAAAAAGCTTTCATTGGCATGCCTTGGCGGTTGCGACATAATATCGTCTTCGGCGTTATCTGCCCCCAATGCAATAGCTGGGAAAGTATCTGTTATAATGTTGATAAACAAGATTTGAACGGTATGTAAAATTACCATATCAGCCAAAGGTCCGCCAGTTAAAGATGAAGCAAGAGTAATAATAGACGCTATAAACAAGAGTAAAATTTCACTTGCATTACATGAAAGCAAAAATCTAGTAGCTTTTTTGATATTAGCGTATATTCTTCTGCCTTCTTCTACAGCTGTGACAATACTTGCAAAGTTATCATCAGTCAAAATCATATCAGCCACATCTTTGCTGACCTCTGAGCCTGTAATACCCATGCCAACACCAATATTGGCAGTCTTTAGAGCAGGCGCGTCATTTACACCGTCGCCAGTCATTGCAACAATATTGCCGTTAGCCTGTAACGCTTTTACAATTCTTACCTTATGCTCGGGAGAAACTCTTGCATAAACTCTGTAATAATTGACCTTTTCTTTAAGCTCAATTTCGCTTATTTTATCAAGCTCCTCGCCTGTTATTGCATACTTTTCATTTTGAATAATATTGAGTTCTTGTGCAATGGCAACAGCAGTATCTTTGTGATCTCCTGTTATCATTACTACCTTTATACCCGCCTTTTTACAAGTCTTTATAGACTCTTTGACTTCGGGTCTGGGAGGATCTTGCATACCAGTAAGCCCCAAAAATATAAGTTTTTGTTCTAACTCATGTTTGTCATTATCATCCGGAATCTTTTGAATGGGCTTATACGCCGCAGCTAACATCCTAAGTGCTGTGCCTGCCATTTCCTTGTTAGCCTTCAAAATATCGTCAATATGTCCTTTATTTATAGGCAATATATTGTTGCCTATCTGAATATGCGTACAGATTTTTAGCATTCTGTCAATAGCACCCTTAGTAAATACCAGATAGTCTTTTCCGATTTCATTAACAGTTGTCATAAGCTTTCTATCAGAGTCAAAAGGAAGTTCATATACTCTAGGGTATTGTCTGTTGATATCATCTTGATTAATACCGCTTTCTTGACCTAATTTGATTAGCGCTATTTCTGTAGGATCGCCTCTTTCCCCTTCCAAAACAGAGTCATTACATAGCATAAAACATTTCAAAAACAAGTCCGAAGTATTGTTTATAGGCAAGGTTTGAGGCTGCATCTTGCCGTCAAAATAATTTTTCTTAACTGTCATCTTATTTTGTGTAAGCGTACCTGTTTTGTCCGAACAAATAAACTGTACACAGCCCAAAGTTTCTACAGCGTTCATTTTACGTACAATTGAATTTCTTTTTGCCATTTTTTGAACGCCTATAGCCAATACAAGTGTAACTACAGCAGGCAGTCCTTCTGGGATTGCGGCAACAGCTATACTTACAGACAAGGTGAAAAATTCTATAAATGTAGTAAATGTAATTTGCTGTGAACTAAAGTATGCCATAAGCATATTAACACCAAAAATGACCAAACAAATA
>CALAYY010000229.1 GCA_937895465.1 uncultured Clostridia bacterium
AATATCGCAAAGTCTGAAAATAGACGGATAATAGCAGTAGGCACTACATCGGTAGAGTGTTAGAAAGCAGTTGTGATAATCAAGGTATGGTAAAACAGGGTAGCGGCAATACGGATATATTTATTTTTCCGGGATATAATTTTAAGGTAGTTGACGGACTTATAACCAATTTTCACTTGCCTGAATCTACCCTTATAATGCTGGTGTCAGCATTGATGGGCAGAGAAAAAACACTAGAAATATACAAGAAAGCCATTGAAGAAAAATATAGATTTTTTAGTTTTGGCGATGCAATGTTTATTATTTAAAGGAATTATATGCAAAGTTATTTTTCTTACAAAACTGTCAAAACTTGTTCTCAAAGCGGTGCAAGAATAGGGATTTTATCTACACCGCACGGCGAAATAGAAACGCCTGTTTTTATGCCTGTGGGAACACAAGCCACAGTCAAGAGTCTTGCACCTAGGGATTTGAAAGATGTAAAGGCGCAGATTATTTTATCTAACACCTATCATCTTTATTTGCGTCCAGGGCATAAGCTGGTGGAAAGTGCAGGGGGACTTCATAAGTTTATGGCGTGGGACAGACCTATATTGACGGATAGCGGCGGTTTTCAGGTGTTTTCTTTGGCAAAGCTCAGAAAAATCACAGACAAGGGCGTAAAGTTTTCTTCACATATAGACGGCAGTGTTCATGAGCTTACCCCTGAGTATGTTATGGAAATAGAAAATTCTTTGGGTGCTGATATCATAATGGCTTTTGATGAATGTACTTCTGCAGATGCTGATTATGAGCATGCCAAAAAAGCTTACAGACGTACATTAGACTGGCTCAAACGCTGTTATAATACTCATCAAAATCCTAAACAAGCTTTGTTTCCCATTGTTCAGGGCAATATGTTTGAGGACTTGAGAAAAGCTTCTATACAAGAAACATTGCCTTATGCCAAGCACGGTCTAGCTATAGGCGGACTTAGCGTGGGCGAGCCTGCTGACGTTATGTATAAGATGCTTGATGTTTTACAGCCTTATTATCCCCAAGATCTTCCAAGATATCTTATGGGTGTGGGAAGTGCGGACTATATACTAGAAGGTGCTATACGAGGCATTGATATGTTTGACTGCGTTTTGCCTACCAGAGTTGCGCGAAACGGAACGGCAATGACACAAAACGGAAGATTGACCGTACGCAATAATGAGTTTAAACAAGACTTTTTGCCTATAGAACAAGATTGCGACTGCTATACATGCCAAAACTTTTCAAGAGCTTATATAAGACACCTTGTCAATGTGGATGAGATTTTGGGCGGCAAACTTTTGAGTATTCATAATATAAGATACTTAACAAGGCTTACCGAGCAAATAAAACAGGCTATACGCAATGACCGACTATTAGATTTTAGAACAGAATTTTATAAAAAGTACAAAAATACAACAAATTAATCATATCACAATTTGGACAATTTACATAAAACACAAAAAATTGGTTGTCAACAAGGTCGCAATATTATATTATTGTAATAATACAAAAAGGAGATTATATTTTAATGTTAGAATATTTAGCAAGCCCTGCACCAAAAAGCTTATGGGATAATTGGCCGTTATTATTGATAGTAGGTGCTTTATTAATAGTATTTATGGTTATGCCTATCTTTACCCAAAAAAAGAACAACAAAAAGTACAAAGAAATGGTTGATAAAATTAATATCGGCGATGAGGTTAAGACTATTGGCGGTGTTATTGGTAAAATTGTTGATATCAAGTCCAAATCAGAGACAGAAAAGTTTATGGTTATTGAAACAGGCACAGGCGACAGCAAAAGCACAATGACATTTGATATGAATGCCATACTTAATGTTATTACTCCTGCATATGTTGCTGAAGATGATACAACATCAGACGATACAGCGTCAAACAAGAAAGAAGATAAGGCAGAATAAAAAGCCCTAATTAACTTTTAGACGATAATGCGTTTGTTTTTTGCAGACGCATTTTTTATTTTTTTGATTTAATCGATAAAAATATTTTTACCAATTTCTACCTTGAAAACATCAGTTTTATATTATATAATATAATCATATTTGTTTATATAATAAATAATACACAATAAAGAGAAGGTACAATGAAGATTATTCACTGTTCTGATGTTCATTTGGATTCAAAATTGGATGGGGTCAATTCTTTAGAGCGTAACAATGAATTATTGAGTACATTTGGTAAAACAGTTGATTATGCCAAAAGCCAAGATGTTCGGCTGTTTATAATTGCAGGTGATTTGTTTGACACTAGCCGTGTTTCTCAAAAGACCAAGAATTTTATTATTGACCTTATCACCCAAACACCTGAATTAGACTTTTTGTATTTGAAAGGCAATCACGATAATCTTAACCCTTTTGACGGCGAAATTATGCCGCCCAATTTCAAACCTTTTTTTAATGAATGGACTCAATATACTTATGACGATGTCACTATAACTGGTATTGAAACAGACGATGCTAATTGTGTGCGCCTTTATGACCAATTATCGCTTGACCCAACCAAACAAAACATTGTGGTTATGCATGGTGCAGTTTCATCAGCTCTTGATTCTCAATCTGTCAATATAGACCTTCTCAAAAACAAAAACATAGATTACCTTGCATTAGGGCATTATCATTCTTATCTTGCTAAGCCCCTTGACCTAAGAGGTATATATTGTTACAGCGGATGTCTTGAAGGCAGGGGATATGACGAGGCAGGCGAAAAAGGTTTTGTTATTATTGAAACCGACCCCAAAATTAAGCATAAGCTTTTGACAGGGTTTTCACACCGCACTATATATGAAATAGATGTTGATATAAGTTCGCTTGATACTTACCTTAAGATAAAGAATGCTGTTTTATCGGCTGTATCTCAAATTGATAAAAGGCACTATGTCAAGATAAGACTTACAGGCAGTTATAATCTCAATACCCAAAAGGACATTAATCATCTTAATCTTGACTTATCTTCAATGTTTTATTCCGTGAAAATTGAAGATAATACCACGCTAGCAATCAACTCCGAAGAATATATGTATGATGTTTCGCTAAAGGGTGAGTTTATAAGAAATGTGCTAAAGTCGGACTTATCCGAAAAGCAAAAAGAAGACATCATTAATATCGGTATAAAAGCATTGAGAGGCGAGGAAATAGTATTATGATTTTGAAAAGATGCTTTGTAGAAAATTTTGGAACTTTGCATGATTTTAAATATGACTTTGAAAAAGGACTCAATATTATTCAACAAGAAAACGGCTGGGGCAAAAGTACGCTTTCAGTTTTTATAAAATCAATGTTTTATGGACTGCCTGTTTCAAGAAAAATATTACTTGACGAAAACGAACGAAAAAAATACACACCGTGGCAGGGCGGTAATTTTGGCGGTTATATTGAATTTGAGATTGATGATAAGGCGTACAGAATAGAGAGGTTTTTTGGCAAAAAGGAAAATGAGGACACCTTTACGCTTTATGACCTTACCACCAACAAAAAAAGCTCTGACTACTCGTCTAAGATAGGATATGAAATATTTAAGATAGATGAAGATGCCTATGAGAGAAGCACATATTTTCCTCAAAAAAGTTATAAGCTGGGAATAAATGACTCTATCAAGGCTAAACTTACCAACCTAATAGAAAATGCTGATGATATGGGCGGTTTTTCCAAAGGCATTGAAAGCCTAAAAGTCAAAAAAGGTATTTATGAGAAGCGAGGCAATAAGGGGCTTATTGTTGACCTTGAAAATAGGCAGCATGATTTGAATAACAGTCTTGAAACTTGCCAAGAAAAAGAAAGTAGAAAAAATCAATTAGCAGAACAATGCAGTAAAAAACAAAAAGAAAAAAAAGAGTTAGAAAACCAAGCAAGCAAGCTTGCAAGCGAAATAGATGTTGTCAAAGACAATAGAGTAAAGAAAGAAATATATGATACTTATCAAAGGCTAAAAACTGATTATCAGCGTGCAAACTCTGCATATAACAGCGTTAAGTCTAATTTTGATAAACGCCCTTTAAGCAGTGCTACCATGCAGGACTTAGAAGAAAGAATGTTTTCTATCAATAACGCATCATACCGTATAAAAGAATTTTATCAGCAGAAGGATGAGACCATAGAAGTTCAAAAAAAGACTGCGTCAAATGCCAAGCTTTTTGGTTGGGTTTTGGGTGTTGTTGGTTTGTTGCTGCTAGGCGGCGGTATTGGCGCATTGTTTATTAATCCTCTTATAGGCTATATATTGTTAGGGGCTTTTGGGGCTTTAATGGTTGCCTCAATTATTACAATATTGACTCTTATGTTAAACAAATCTTCCAAACAAAAAGCAGTAAAATTAGAAGAAGAAGTAGAACAAGCAAGCCGTCAGGTAGAAAATAATTCTTATTACATAACTAATACTCTCAAGTCTTATGATAGTACTGTCAATCAAAACAATTATTATGAAAGGTATAATGAACTAAAATATAATTCAAGACTAATAAAAGATAAGGAAGAAGAAAAAGACCAAAAGCAAAAAGCGCTTTCAGAATATATAAAAGCCAAAAACATTGACGAAAAGAATATACCTGATACAGCTAATCTTATTACGGATTATGAGCCTTTGGAAATTCAGCTTAATCAAGTCAAAATAAGGGATGATGAGGTCAAGATAGAAATAATTAATCTTAATAATGAAATAAAACAGTGTGAAGTTTTTATTAGGCAAAAAGACGAGATTTTAAAAGATATAGATGATAATCAGGCAGCAATTGAAAAAGCCAAATATAACGTCCAAATTATAAGTCTTGCTATGGAATTTTTGGAGTCTTCTAGGGAAGCCTTGTCCAAAAACTATCTAAGTAAAATGGAATCAAGCTGCAGTAAATATATCAGGCAGTTTAATCATACAGATGATTTTAGTATAGACACAGACTTGGATGTCAAGATAGAAAAAAACGGCGAAAAGAAAGATTTGAGTTATTTTTCGGCAGGGCATAAGGATATAGTAGGGCTTTGTACAAGGCTTGCGCTTATTGATGCTATGTTTGAAAACGAAAAGCCTTTTATAGTTTTTGATGACCCATTTGTCAATTTTGACGACAGCAACCTTGAAAGCGCAAAAGAAATTTTAGCCGAAATCGCCAAGACTTATCAAATTGTATATCTTGTCTGCCATTCCAGCCGAGCAAAATAAGCTTTTCTTTATTAAAAAATACTATAGTTCATTAAAACCTAAGCCTTCTTTATCAATTCTCTCAGCAACTAAAAAATAAAGCCTTCTTTATCAAAAGAAGGTGGCATTGCCGCAAGGCAATGACGGATGATTTATTTAACTGAGCAGTTTAAAAGCATTATGTAAAACCAATCAAGTCAAAATAACTTTATTTATAATCTTTCGTTTTCATTACACTTTTTATTACTATAATAAATTAATCCTCAGTCGGCTGACGCCGCCAGCTCCTTTTGAAAAAGGAGCCTATGATATCTATTAGCTTACAGCAACTAAAAAACAAAGCCTTCTTTATCAAAAGAAGGTGGCATTGCCGCAAGGCAATGACGGATGATTTATTTAATTGAGCAGTTTAATAGCATTATGAAAAATTTATTAAGTTAAAAGAACTATAATAAAAAAGCATTCTTAAAACCCGATTATTTTTCAAACAATATTCCGCTATTTTTCGGCATTTTGCTAGATCTATCATATTAGCCCATTTTTCAGCATATTTTATAATAAATATTTTATATGCAGGTGGATATTATGAGTTTCAGTCTGAAAAAAGAAAAAGCCAAAACTAATCCCAAGGTTGGCGGTATATATCTTGAAATTTTGAAAGGTCTTACAATAGCACTTATAATCAGCCTTATATTGATTTTGGCAATGGCTCTTGTTGTAACTTTTGTCGAAGTATCCGACTTAGTCATGGCAATTATCAATCAGGTAATAAAAGTTGTAGCACTTTTAATAGCCTGTATCGTATCATTTAAGGAAAAATCTCAAGGCTGGAAAAAGGGTCTGATTTTAGGTGTTATTTATATGATTGCGGCATACATAATCTTTTCGCTTATGAAAGGACAATTTGCTTTTGGATGGCATATACTATTTGACCTTATTGCAGGTGCTATTATGGGCATAATCTGCGGAATGTTTGCAGTTAATTTAAGAAAAAGAAATTAATAACCCCAAAAAATCCCCATCAAACAACAAAATGCCGTTAATACGGCATTTTTTATAAGATATTCTTGATAAAACCTTGGTTTTAGTATATAATCAATTATATATTCAGGAGGATGTTATGAAGCATATAAGAGTAATTGCAGCTAACACAATTGACAGAAGCCAAAATACTGGTTGCGGAGAATGTCAGGCAAGCTGCCAATCAGCATGTAAAACAAGCTGTACAGTAGCCAATCAAAACTGTGAAAAAAAGATAACACGCAATCCCGTTATAAAAGTTTGCCAAGAATAAAATTTTTTTAAAGGTTGTAAAAATTAATTAATGCAGTAATAAACATTACTGCATATTTTTTGTAATTGACATGGTACATAGTTTTAAAGTTTTAGACGAATATTTTTTGATAGACAGTGAAAGCGGAAGCGTTTTTCATATAGACCGTGCGGCACATGACGCTGTACAAATAATGACAGGCAACGTTCCTAGTCCCAAAGAAATTTCCCAAGATATAAAAGAGGCTTTGGAAGAATTACAGGCTTTGAAAAATCAGGGCATATTATTTTGTGAGATGCCAGAGCCTGAGCCTGTAACATACAACGGCGATATTAAGTCAATGTGTCTTAACATAAGTCACAGATGCAATCTTGCCTGCAAGTATTGCTTTGCCGAACAAGGCACTTACGGCGGAAAAGCCGCTGATATGAGTTTTGAAATAGCCGCAAAAGCTGTTGATTTTCTTATTATGCATAGCGGCAAAAGAAAGTCTTTGGAAGTTGATTTTTTTGGCGGCGAGCCAATGCTCAATTTTGATGTGGTTAAAAACACGGTAGAATACGCCAAAATTCAAGCCCAAAAAGCACATAAAACCTTCCGCTTTACCATAACCACCAACGGCATGATATGTGATGATGAGCAGATTAACTATATTAATGAAAACATGTCCAATATAGTCATTAGTATAGACGGTAGAGCAGAAGTTCATAACAATGCCCGTCCCTATAAAGGCGGTCAAGCTAGCTTTAACAATGTTTTAAAATACGCCAAAAAGCTAAGAAATATAAGAGGCGATAAGGACTATTATATAAGAGGCACTTACACCGCTCAAAACCTTGATTTTTCTCAGGATGTGTTATCTATTAATGACAGCGGCTTTGACCAAATTTCAATAGAGCCTGTTGTTTTGCCAAATGGACATATAATGGCAATAAAACAAGAACATATACAAAAGATACATGCCGAATACGAATTGTTGGCGGAAGAATATCTAAAACGCAGAAAAACAGATAAATGGTTTAATTTCTTCCATTATATGATTAACTTTGAGGGCGGACCTTGCGAGAAAAAAAGAGTGAGTGCATGCAGTGCAGGCAATGAATACGTAGCAATTGCACCCGATGGACTGATATACCCTTGCCATCAGTTTGTAGGCAACAGCGACTTTGTTTTGGGTGATCTAAATAATTGGGACAAGTTATCCAAAATCAGCCTTAATCAAGACATCAGACAAAAGTTTCAAGGCTGCAACATACACACCAAGCCAAAGTGTAAAGACTGTTTCGCCAAATATTATTGCTCTGGCGGCTGTGCGGCTAATAATTACAACCTCAATAACGATATCAATACGCCGGTTGACGTTATGTGCGATATCATAAAAAAGCGTACCGAATGCGCAATGGCGGTTAACATATTGGAGAAAAATTAAAGTAATCGGTTGACTAATAAGATATAAAAACTTATAATTAATTATTAGTGCGAGATTAGTA